>NZ_VHLB01000110.1:0-26427 GCF_006547365.1 Myxococcus sp. AB056
GCGCCCGCCCCCGCCCAGCCGGTGACGGCCGTGGCGGTGGCGCCCTCCGAAGAGCCCAAGTAGTTCCGGAGGGCCGGCTTCACGCCCGGTCCCCCACCCTCACCTGCCCGCGGGCCTCGCGGGCAGGGCACAGTTCTGGAAGACGACTCGCGGCTCCTCGCGCAGCGCCTGCACGGGCGTTGGGTGCTTTGCCTTCATGTACGCCGAAGCGAGGTTGGCTTCCGTACCGCCCAGCTTGCGAGCCTGCACCGGGTTGCGGTCCGGGTTCTGTCCCGCGTTGCCCAGCGCCGCGCCGTAGCCGTCGCCTCCCTCCAGGATGTACGCGTTCATGGCCACGCGGTAGCGGATGGACGCGTCTTCGCGCGCCGGCAGCGCCACGGGCACGCCACCCACCGTCAGTTCGCGCACGCGCGAGCCTTTCGGCTGGGCGCAGTCCACGCGCAGCGAGCTGCCCTTGGACACGTGAAGGAAGGCGCCGGAAGGCGACGCGATGCTCTGCCCTTCCAGGTACAGCGCCCCCACGGACAGCTCCAGCATGTCCACGAGCTCCTTCTCCGTGAGGTCCACCGTCACGACGAGGTTCTCGAAGAGGATGAGCTCGTGGAGCACGCCATCCGTGAGCGGCCCCTGGCGCAGCTCGGTCCGCGTGACGCACAGGCCCTCCTGGCGCAGCGAGCCGCCGTTGACGACGCCCAGCACCGCGGGGCGTGTGGAGTCATCCTCCGCGTGCAGGAGGGCATCCGCGACGAGCTGGCCCAGCGCATTGTTGTCGTGCCGCGTGTAGACCTTGTCGAGGAGCACATCGTCGGCCAGGTAGCCCACGACGGCGTCGGGGTCCTCCACCAGGGGCTGGCACGAGTCGTTGTAGGCGATGCAGCCGCCGTGGAAGGCGCCCAGCCCGAAAGCGAGCGCGGCGAACAGGGAGCAGGAGCGCGGCATCAGTAGTGGGCCCTCACGGTGAGGAATCCGGACATGCCCTCGCGCGGGAGCAGCCCGGGGACACGGTCCGGACGGGGCACGTCGTCGCGAAGGTCATTGTCGAACAGGTTGTGCGCCACCAGGGCCACCTCGAAGTGCTCCAGGATGGGCTCGGTGCGCAGCTGCGCGGTGATGAGGCTGTAGGACGGAATCTTGTAGCGGCGGATGAGCTCCAGCACGGAGCGGCTGTTGTTGCGCCGCTCCGCTCCCGTGCGCACCACCACGTCGAAATTCACATAGGCGCCGATGGGCATCGTCACGCCGGCGTTGAAGCGCGCCTGCGGCGTGTCCGTGAGCAGGCGGGACTGGGCGGGCAGCTCCAGGTCCTCCGCGCGGGAGATGCTGGCGTTGAGCCACGCATACGCGCGCTTGGAGGCCTCCAGCCGGGCCTCGCCCTCCACGCCGTACACGCGCACGCCCAGCTCGCGGTTGCGCAGCGGGACGATGTTGCCCGACGTGTCCACGGGGACGATGGGCGAGCCGAAGAGGGCCACGTACGCGTTGGCGCGCAGCCGCACGCGCGCGTCCCCCGCCGACTGGATGAGGTCCGCGCCCAGCTCGAAGGTGTCCACCGTGGCGGGCTGGAGGCGCGGGTTCCCCTCGAAGCGGCCCTGGTTGTACTCCGTGTCCGGAATGCGCTCGACCAACTCCTGCAGCGTGGGCGCGCGGAAGGCACGCCCATAGAGGGCCTTGAGCACCAGCGCGTCGGTGGCCGCGAACACCAGCCCCACGCGCGGATTGAGGGTGGGCACGAAGCGGGTGCCGTTGATGGCGCCGGACGCGTCCACCGTGGGCAACTGGGTGGCGTCCATGCGCACGCCGAACGTGAGCGTGAGCGCGTTGACGACGGTCCACTGGTCCTGCGCGAACAGGCCCACGTTGAGGCGGCGGGACGCGGCGCCGCCCGTCAGGTCCACCAGGCCCTCCGGCCGCGTCAGGCCGTCCGGACGCACCTGGGCGTCCAGGGTGTAGTTCGTCACGTAGTCGTATTCGCCCAGCGACTGCTGCTCCACCACCGCGCCCAGGGAGAGGCGGTTGTAGGCGCCCAGGGCCACGTCCGCGTCCACGGAGCCGGTGAGCGAGCGCACGGAGACGCGCGTCTGCTCCTGCATCCCCTCTTCGAACAGGCGGTTCGTGCCCGTGCCGGCGCTGAAGTCGTGAGGGGTGATCTGGAAGAAGCGGTCGGTGGACTGCTGGTCATACCCGGCCCGCGCGCGGAGCGTCACGTCGGGCCCGAAGGAGCGCTCCCAGGTCAGGTCCGCGAGGAAGACGTTCCAGCCCAGCTTGGAGTCCTCGCCCACCGTGTCGAAGAGGCCCACCAGGGCGCTGCGGCGCTCGGTGAGGAAGCGCGCGGAGGCTCCCAGGCGGCCCGCGTCGCCCATGGCGTAGGTGGCGCCCGCGCCCGCGTTGAAGAGGAAGCGCTCGTCGCGGGTGCGCCCCGCCGGGTCCGTCACGTCGCGGAGCCCCTGCGAGCGCGACTCGTCGTCCAGGCCATCGTTCTCGATGACGGTGGAGTCGCCGGCCTGGCTCCACACGTCGATGTCCGCGAAGACGCGCAGATTCCCAGCGGTGTGCCCCGCGGAGAGGTGCCCGTTCCCCGTGACGGCGAGCCGGTCGTCTTGTCCCGGGTAACCACCGACGGACACGGCCGTGCGAACGCCGTCCGACGTGTCCGTGACGATGTTGACCACACCCAGGAAGGCACCGGCGCCATAGAGAGCGGAGCCAGGGCCGCGGATGACCTCCACCCGCTCCAGGTTCTCCACCGGCAGGTTCATCAGCGCCTTGCCATCGAAGAAGCTGTTGAGGCGGTGACCGTTGAGGAGGAAGAGGACCTCCGCGTCATTGCGCAGGCCCCGAATGGCGGTGCGGTGGAAGCCCTGCACATCCCTGCTGACCGACAGGCCGGGCACCACGTCCAGGACGTCCGCCACGGTGCGCGCGCCCAGGGAACGTAGCTGCTGCTGACTGAACGAGGCGCCAATGGCGGGCACCGTCCGCACCGCCGCCTCGTGGCGCGTGGCCAGGGCCAGCGTGTCCTCGGCGCTGTAGAGGGCCAGGTCCTCCTCCAGCTCGGACCGTGGGGCCGCCGGCTCACGCGATGCGGGCGCGCTGCCTGCCGCCGCGGAGGTCCGGGACGGCCGTGCCGACGACGAAGCCTCCGTGGGCGCATCCGCGGGCAGGTCCGCCGTGAGCGCGGCCATCGAGTCGTCCTGCGGCGTCGCCGGGGGCGCATCCTTTCGCGGCGCGGATGCCTGCGCGCGGGAGCGCTCGGGCGGAGGGGTGTGCTCGGGAGGCGGCGCAGGCTCGGGCGGAGCGGCGCGCGGTGGCGTCCGGCTCGGCGGGGGCCGGCGCTCGGGCGGCGGCGTGGATCGG
This sequence comes from Myxococcus sp. AB056, assembly GCF_006547365.1. Classification (NCBI taxonomy): domain Bacteria; kingdom Pseudomonadati; phylum Myxococcota; class Myxococcia; order Myxococcales; family Myxococcaceae; genus Myxococcus; species Myxococcus sp. AB056. The sequence continues at coordinate 3,355 of NZ_VHLB01000110.1, forward strand.
ACGATGGACGCACTGGCCGGCGTCTCGCCGCCCACGAGCACGCGTGCGGGGCGCGAGGCGGACTGGAAGAGCGGCACGCGCTGGCCATCCGCGGTGAGGCCCTCGACGTAGTACTCGATGCCGGGCGGGACGACGTGCTCCGCGGGAATCACGGCCCGGTACAGGTCGCCGTACTCCCGCTCCATGGGGCGGCGGGCATAGGGCTCGCCCGGGCCGCGGTAGCGCACGTACAGCTCGAGGACGCGGCGGCCTTCCACCAGCGTACCGTCGAGTTGCAGCGCGACGCGCGGCTCGGCGCGTTCTGGTGGGGAATGCAAGAGCCCCGGCTCCTCGGCACGGCCGGGCACCGCCATGACGAGGACCAGGCTGAGGAGGGTCGCGCGAGCGTGTGCGGTCTTCAAGGCTGAGAGCCATGGTCCATTGGCCTTCCGCCCCAGTCAAGGAACGCTCCCGCCACACGGACGCGCCGTTTTTTTGCCGGGCCTGCGGTGGCGTGCGAGGGATTGCGGCACTCCATGCGCGCTTCGCTCGCCTTGCACCTCGCCCTGTTCCGACGCCAGCGCGCGCAGATTGCCCGAGTGGTTGACGGACAGACGGCATCCTTCCGAACCTATGAGGCCCGCTTCCGGCGGCGCACCTCGGGTTACCGGAGCGTCACGACGCTGTCCGCCGTGTACCAGCAGGTCCAGGCGGCGGACGTCGTCTACGTCGGCGACTACCACACGCTCCCGCTCGCGCAGGAAACCTACCTTTCACTGGTGGAGCGGGCGCAGGCCTCGGGCCGCCGCGTCATCATGGCGCTGGAGTGCGTGGAGGGCCGTCACCAGGCCACCGTGGACGCCTGGCGCGCCGGCCGCATCACCGAGCGCTCCCTGCTGGCGAAGCTGGGACACGGCTCGGGGGTTTGGTCCAATACGCGCGTCCTGCTCTCCTTCGCGCGCAAGCAGAAGCTGGAAGTGGTGGGCATCGACCGCCGGGCGCAGGGTGAGCGCTCGCTGGAGCTTCGCGACGCCTACGCCGCCGAACGCATCGCCCGCGCCGCCCGCGCGCCGGACCGGCCGCTGGTCATGGTCCTGGTGGGCCAGTACCACGTGGCGCCCTGCCACCTGCCCGCGCAGGTGGAGCGCGCGCTCGGCACGGAGACGCGCAAGGGGCTGGTCGTGTACCAGAACGCGGAAGGCGTCTGGTGGCGGCTGGCGCGCGAAGGCCGCGTTGGCGCCGCGGAGGCCGTGGAGCTGGCCGACGGCACCTTGTGCCTGATGAACGCCTCCCCCGTGGTGTGCCAGCAGAGCTTCCTGGACTACCTGGAGGCGGAGGCCGGAGACGCGCCGCTGTTGGATCGCGGCGCCGCCGAGCGCTTCCGTGAAATGTCCGCGCTGATCGGCCGGCTCGCCGGCGTGCCCGTGGGCCGCTCCCTGGACACGGTGGACGTGGCCACCGCCGCGGACGGCGACGTCCTGGCGCGAATCCAGCGGCGCGGACGCTTCACCCAGGCCGAGCTGACCCAGCTTCGCCGCCACATCCTCTCCCGTGAGAGCAGCTACATCCCCCGCGCGCGGGTGGCCTACCTGGCGTCGCTGTCGCTGAACCACGCGGCGGAGGAAGCGGCGCACTTCGTGCGGCACTGCGCCGTGGGTGACGCCATGGACGCGCCGCGCGGCGCCTCGGAGGCCTTCTACGCGCGCTGCCTGGAAGAGGCGCTCGGCTTCTTCGGTTCGAAGCTGGTGAACCCCCGGCGCACCTGCCTGGGCGTGGCCGAGTGGGCCAAGCGCTTCGGCGAGAGCCGCGGCGTGGAGCGGCAGATCGCCGCCTTCGTGCTGGCCCACAAGGCCACGGAGGCGGAAGCGCCGGAAGAAGCCGTGAAGCTCCTCCCCCTGCGCAAGGACCGCCTGTTCCACGGCGTCAGCCACGCCCTGGGCTATCTGCTCGGAGACCGGCTGTACCAGGCCTTCGACAGTGGCCAGGTGGACAAGGCGGAGGTGCAGGCCCTGTTCCGCGACCCCTTCGTGGACCCGCGCGCGGCCTACTTCGCCTGGGCCGAACGCCTGGGCATCTGAGCCCGGCTACAAGTCAACCTGTCCCGAGGGAGGCGGAGGCGCGGCTTCCTCCTCCATGTCGAGCGGGCCGAACGTCCCATCCGGCTTCAACATCCGCTGCCGCTCCGGCGCTTCGCTCAGCACCCGGATGGCTCCGTCCGGCGTCAAGAAGTAGGCGATGCGGGACGCGGCATGGATGACCGTGAGCGCACTCAGCTCCGGGTAGAGCATCAGTGTCGCCAGCTCCGTCTCCAACGGCCCCCCGAAGAGGACGTGGGAGTGCGCCGAGCCCTGGTACAGCTCGCCCTCCGGTCCCGGCTCCAGACTGATGGCGAAGACGCTCTGGTGGAGCCGCACCGCCTCTCGCTGCGTGCGCCCGTCGGGGCTGTAGCGGAAGCGGATGTCCCCGCCGAGGTAGAAGCGCATGGGGTCACGAGTCCCCTGGAGGACATAGACGGTCAGGTCCCCATCCTCCTCCACGAAGACCACCGGGTTGATGGCCCCCCGCTTGAAGGCCTCCACCGTGGCCAGCATCGACGTCTTCACCGCTCGGGCGACGGGGCTGAAGTCTCCGGGCAGCTCGTTGAGTGGCAGCGGAGCCATCTGCTCCGCATCGTCACGCGGAGCCTTGAAGGCATAGGCCGGGGTGAAGGTCCCCGCGTCGTCCAAGGTGCCGAAGAGGGAGTACCACCCATCTTCGCGAGGCACCGTGAAGAACCACTCCATGCGCGAGCGATCCAGCGCGTCCTGGATGAGGAGCCGGTCCGTGGCGAAGATGGCGGCGCGCTCCGCATCGAAGAGGTACTTCGCCCGCGTCTGCACCCGGCGCAGCTCCGCGTCATCCGGAACGGCCACCGTGGACTCCGGGCCCTCCGGCTTCACGCGGCCCGAGCGCGCGCCGCAACCGAGGAAGAGAACGGCGACGGCCAGCAAGGGGAACACGCGCATGAGGACCTCATCCGAGAAGGCAGGTCCACGCATTCTGCGCCAGTCGCCCACGAGGCGTCACGCCGCGTGCGCCCGCACGGTGCCCGCCACCGCCGGAGGGGTGGCGGCACTTCCTCCGCCCCCCTCCCCTGGCGTGCGGCATGGGACTACGTCTTCTGCGGCGCGTTCGCCTGCATGGCCGACTTCACCTTCTCGCGGAAGGCGCGCATCTTCGACCGCATCTCCTCCCGCTGCGCATCGGAGAGCTTGCCGCCCGAGGCTTCACGCTGGGCCTTCATCTCCTCCCGCAGTTGGCGGCCCTCGGCCTTGAACTGGTCGGCCTGGGCCTGGGAGAGCCTTCCTTCGGCCACGGCCTTGTCCATCCGGTGCTCCATGCGGGCCATCTTGTTTCCATGCCGCTTGCCCTTGTGCCAGTGGTGCCCACCGTGCCCCTTGCCGTCCGCGGCAGGCGGATGGGCGGACTCGGGCGCGGCCGTCTGGGCCAGCACGGGCGCGGCGATGAACAACGAGGCGACAGCAACGGAACGCAGGGCGGTCATGAGCTTCATCGTGGTTTGCTCCTCAGGGTGACTGAGGCTTCGGGAGCCGGCCTTCCCGTCGCCTCTTGCCCTGAAAAACCCCGCGCGGCGCGGAAGGTTAAATCCGCCCGAGCGGACGCCTTTTCGCGCCTGCCTCCCCGCCCCGCGCCCTACCGCGCCGGGAGCTTCATCGCGCGGGTGGCGATGAAGCCGTTGTAGTACTGCGACAGGGCATCTTCCGGACCGAACGAGTCCTCGAAGAGGCCGACGATGGCGAGCCCCGCATCCGCCTGACCGCCAAGCTGGTCCTCCAGGGAGTGCCCGACGCAGAGCGGCTCGCCCAGGTCCGTGAAGCGGCGGCGCTCCTCGTCGGACAGGCTGGTGAAGTCCGAGTAGGGCATCCGGTACTTCAGCGTGAAGATGCCCTGCTTCTCCAAGGCCAGGTCGAACAGGTAGTTCACGGGATTGGTGAAGCCGGTCAGCAGCACGCCGCCGGGGCGCAGCACCCGCGCCGCCTCACGCCACACAGGGCGCACCGCGTCCACGAAGCAGTTGGAGCACGGGTGGAAGATGAGGTCGAAGCTCGCGTCCTCGAAGGCGGAGAGGTCGCGCATGTCGCCCTCCACCAGCCGCAGCTCCAAGCCCTCGCGCTCCGCCACCATGCGGTCCTGGCCGAGCTGTGCGGGCGAGTTGTCCAGCACCGACACCCGGGCGCCCGCCGCCGCCAGCACCGGAGCCTGCTGTCCACCCGAGCCCGCGAGGCACAGGATGTCCTTGCCCCTCACGTCGCCGAACCACTCGCGCGGCACCGGCTTCGTGGGGGTGAGGACGATGCTCCACTCGCCCTTGCGTGCCGCGGCGATGACTTCCGGGCTGACGGGAAGCGTCCACTTGTTGCCCGTGGCCACCTGGCGGTTCCACGCCTCGCGATTGTACGTCCGCACATCCAATTCAGTCGTCATGCAGCACCCTTCCTTCCATGCCTCCGGCGACAGTGACGACTTCACCCGTCACATGTCCGGAGATTCGGTCCGACGCGAGCGACACCACCGCCCGCGCCACGTCCACCGGCTGCGCCACCTTGCGCAGCGGCATCGTCCGCGTGACGCGTTCAACGAAGCCCGGCTGGGCCAGTTTGTCGCGGCTGCGGTCCACCGCCGTCCATCCCGGGCACACGACGTTGACGCGGCCCAGGTGCGCGATGCGGCCCAATTCGTTCTTGAGGCTCTTGAGGAAGCCACTCGCCAGCGCGCCCTTGGCGGCGGCGTAGTCAGCGTGTCCTGCTTCACCGAACAGCCCCGCCGTGGAGCTGATGATGACGATGTTGCCCGTCTTCGTGGTGGCCACGTGCCGCAGGAAGGCACGGCAGCACAGGAAGACGCTGTCCAGGTTCTCCGCCAGCGTGCGGCGCCAGCGCGCCAGGGACATCTCCCAGACGGGTTCATCCGGGGCGGGCCAGACGCCCGCGTTGCAGACCAGCACGTCCAGCCGCCCCAGCGCGGCCACCGCCGCGGGAACCAGCGCGTCCACGTCGGCTTCCACCGTCAGGTCCGCGCGCAGCGCTGCGCCGCCGACGTCGCGTGCCAGCGCCTGGGCCTTCTCGGTACTGGAGTGGTAGTGCACCGCCACCTTCGCGCCTTCTTCCGCGAAGGTATGGACCAGGGCGGTGCCGATTCCTCCGGCGCCGCCCGTGACCAGGACGCCTCTGCCTTTCAGCTCCGTGTCCATCCGGGTGTTCTCCTCGGGTCGTGCTTTCACGGGGCCGCTTCGCGGCGGAGTCCCGGGCACACCGGTGGCGTCCGGCGGCTCACGACGAGAAGAGGCCCCGGCGCCTGACAAGAGCCGTCCATGAACATGAAGGCCAGCGGAAAAATCCGCCCTGCCCCCCTGCGCCGGGAGCGGCTTCCTCCCTCCGCCCTCTTCGTGTTTATCTAATCATAACCCTTTAAGGTCTATACCCAGGAGTCGCCATTGGCCTCGCACCGCCTCACGACCACCCAGAAGGACGAACCTTCCATCTTCACGTTCGAACGGCGACACGTTCTCTTCTCGGTGGAGCACACGCGGTTCGAGTTCGTCCGCATGTTGGAGCGCCGAGCCAACGGAGAGGAGTTGCTCCTGGCCGAGCGCTACCAGCGGCACGGGCTCGCCGGCACCGTCGTCATCAAGCGCGTGCGCAGCCCCGCGAGCTCCGCGCGCCGGCACCGGCTGGTGGAGGAAGTGCAGCTGGCCTACCGCCTCCACCACCCCACCATCGCCCAGGTGCACTACTTCAAGATTCACCGGGGCAAGCCGTACATCATCATGGAGCACGTGGACGGGCCGTCGCTGGAGACCGTGCTGGACCTCATGGCCATGCGAGGGAAGCCCGTATCCCTGGCCTTCGCGCTCCACGTCGCCGCGGAGCTGGCGGACGCCCTGCACCATGCCCACTCGCTCAAGGACGCGCAGGGCCGGTTCCTGGGACTGATTCATCGCGACGTCAGTCCCCGCAACGTGCGGGTGGCGCGCACGGGCGAGGTGAAGCTGACGCACTTTGGCGTGGCCTATTCGCACCTGGTCGGCCGGGAGGAGACGGCGGAGGCGCTGCTCAAGGGCGACGTGGCCTATGCGTCGCCGGAGTACCTCGCGGGCCAGACGCTGACCGCCGCCTCGGACCTCTTCTCGCTGGGGCTTGTGCTGTTGGAGCTGGCCACGGGGCGGCACCTGTTCGCGGCCGCGGCGGAGGCGCTGGAGCCACCGCGTGCGAAGTCGCGTGAGCTGCGCCTGGAGGAGCCCCCTTCCCTGCCGCTCACACAGATGCTGATGCTGCTGGAGGACCATGGTCCCCAGGACGTGGAGCGAGCCGCCGCGAGCCTGCCGCCCGAGGTGCGCGCCCTCCTTCAAGGGATGCTGCACAAGGAAGCAACGAAGCGCTTCGGCTCAGCGGGGGCGTTGTGCGAGGCACTCCGGGAATGCCTCGTCCAGGAAGTCCGCCGCACCGGCCGCCCCTTCGGACGGGCCGACATGGCCGCGGAGCTGACGCGGCTCATCAGCGACGCCAGCGCGGTACGCGACGAGGTCGAGCTGCTCGACGAGAGTCTCTTCCCATCGGGCCTCGAGTCCCATGAACTGTCGGGACGAGGCCCCAAGGACGCCTGAAGCCGAGCCCTGGTGCTAGCGGGACAGGGCGCTCGCCATCACGACGAGCGCCTGGAGCTTCTCTTCGTCCAGCGTCTCCGAAAGCGTCATCAGCCGCCGTTGCAGCGAGGACTGCTTCTTCGCGCCCGCGCGGCCCTCCCGGGCGAGGCCCAGCAGCTCATCCGTGGAGGTCCGCAGCACCATGGCCACCTTCCGCAGCGTGGCCACACGCGGCAACATCTTCCCCCGCTCCATCCGGCTGTAGACCATGGGGTGCATGTCCAACAGCGCCGCGACTTCCACCTGCGTCAACCCCAGCCGCGCTCGCGCCTCGCGCACGGCCCTTCCAAAAGTCGCTCCCAGTTCTTCGTCCATGGCTCGTCCGGAAGCCTAGCCCAAACCCCAGGGGCCGCCGAGCGGATGGCGCGGACCTAAACCCCTCAGGGCCATATCAGACCAAGCACTTTCATCTTCCCTGGCTGTAGCGAGAACGGCATCCTCCCGGCGGGGTCCTGCTGGCGTCTGGTGACACTTCAGGTGGGGCCCGCCGGGTGGGAAGCCCCTGGGAGACGGCATGGCGGAAGCGCAGAGGCGAGAACATTCGCCGGGGACACGCATCGCGGGCTTCACCCTGGGCAAGCGGCTGGGCAGCGGCGCGTGCGGCGACGTGTACCTCGCGATGCGGGACGGCGAGGAGGTCGCGCTCAAGGTCCAATACCTCCACCGGATCGTGGGGTGGCCGGAGCGCGAGGTCGCCATCCTCCTGCGCCTGCGCCACCCCAACGTGGTGGCCTTTCGCGCCTGCGGCAAGTTCCCGGGCGTGGCGCCGCGGTTGTTCTACCTGGCGATGGAGTGCGTGCGAGGACGGACCCTGCACCAGTGGGTGGAAGAGGAGAACCCCAGCGCTCGACAGGTGGCACGGCTGCTGCGCGGCATGGCCCTGGGGTTGGAGGCCACGCACGCGGCGGGCGTCGTTCACCGCGACCTCAAGGAATCCAACGTCATGGTGCGGGAGCCGGCCGGTGAACCCGTCCTGGTGGACTTCGGCGTGGGCGACTTCGCCGGAGCCCCCCGCCTGACCCAGGGTGTCCTGCCGCCGGGCACCATGCGCTATCGCAGCCCGGAGGCGCTGGCGTTTCGCAGGGCCAGCAGCGCGGCCACGGCCAGACGATACCGGTGCGGGCCAGCGGATGACGTCTATGCGCTCGGCGTCATCTTCTATTGGATGCTGACGGGCCGCCCTCCCTTCCTGGAGATAGTGACCCCCTCGGAAATCGAGGCCGTCATTTCCGAGGCGCCTCGCGCTCCCCACACGGTGAATCCGCGCGTGCCACCGGCGCTGAGCGAACTGTGTCTGCGGTTGCTGGCCAAGGCCCCCGAAGCCCGAGGGAGCGCGGAGGCACTGAGCGCGGACATAGAGCGGTCACTCGCAGCCGCCGACGCGGCGTGGGACACGCCTCTGTGCGAGTGGCGGCAGAACGCGGAAACACCCGGCCCCGACTCCCGGTCCGAGGACGACAATGACGCCGCGCTGGTGATGTGGGCCGAGGCAGGTAACGCCCGCTGGGCCTCGCCCAGGCGTGGACCCCTGCCCCACAAGCCGCCGCTGGAAATACGTGCTCCCGAAGCCTCGGCGCCACGAACGCCTGCGCGCGGACGTGCGGCTCGCTGGGCGGTGGTGCTCGCCGGGCTGGCCTGTGCGCTGGGGGCGTGGCTCTGGGTGGCGACACCCACGCTGGGTGGCGGGAGCAATCCCATCCGGGAAGTGGCTTTGCCCGGTGGCCCGCCGGAAAGTGAGCAGGCCGCGCCCCTGCCCAGTCCCGGGCCCACCCTCGCGGCCGTCACCGCCGAGGTGGCGCACCCGAAGAAGGAAGAGCTCCCCGTGAAGCAGATGCCCGACAGCGTGACGACTTCCCAGCAGCCCGCCTCCAGCGCGCGGGCCCTCAAGGCAGCGGCCCGGACGATGGTGGCCGTCGCCGCCTGCTCGGGCCTGGGCTGCCCCAGCGGCCCACAGGTGCGTCCGGCGCCTCCCGGCGAACCTTGTCCCCCCGGCGCGGTGGATGCCATGAAGCGGGCCGGTATTCGCATCGGCGACAGGACCAGCCTCGCCTTCGTCGACGACAAGGACTTTGGAGAGCCTGTCCTCGTCCGGGAAGGCCGCGTCCAGGTCGAACTCGGAACGAACTTTGGCCCCCTGACCTCGGGAAAAGCCGTGGGCGAACTCATCTTCGCGGACCGCGTCTATGGCCGCTTCACCCAGGCCTACACCCGTGGAGGTGACTTCATCCCCGTGTGCCTGGAGATGGTCGAACAGTACGGAGTACGCGGCATCCGGCGGAAGGGCGACGACCCAGGCCCGGGCACTGCCACGGTCAGCAACACCGCCGTGCTCTATGCCGTGAATCGCTTCGAATAGTGACCTCCGCCACCGGCTTGTTCCGCCCGCCAGGGAAGTGATTGTCCGTGCCCACGCCACTGCCCATCCCTCTTGCTTTCGCATTCCTGCTGGCGGCGGCGCCCGCGCGCGCCCAGCCCGCCTCCTGCCGAGAGCCGACGGAACGCCCCGTTGAGCTGGGCGCGGAGCGGTGCGGCCGGCCACCCGAAATCCGGGTCGGAGAAGGTGTCGCCACGGTGCTCCGCTTCGACACCCCCCTGATGCGTGCGGAGGTGTCCGGCCTGGGACGCTTCCGTCAGGTGGTGGACCGGGAACTCCTCATCATGGTGCCCGAGGAGCCAGTGGCCGACGAGTCCCGCGCCACGCTGACCGTCCACTTCGCGGATGGAGCGGTCCCCACCCAGGCCACGCTTCAACTCGTCATGGAGACGCCTGCACGGGCAGAACGGCAGGTGGAGATTTTCCGTCGAGCGCGCACGGCAGCCTCCTTCCAGCGGGAGCTGCTGGAGACACGGCGGGTACTTCAGGAAGTGCGCGAGGAGAATGCACGGCTGCGAGCAGCACAGGCACGCCCCGGCGGCTTGATGGGGCTGTGGGTGAGTGGAGACATGGGCGGCACCGGCGTCGCCGCAAGAGAGTTCCTGGACGTCCGGAAGCACGCGAAGAACAGCCTGGTGCTCCGTTCCGGCCTGACCTTCCGGGCCAGGAGCATTCTGGTGGTCGTGGGCCTGAAGAACCCGCTGGGCGCGAAGCCCTGGCAGGCCACCGGCGCGGCACTGGTGGGGCCGGATGGCGCGGAGTTGAAAGTCGCGCGGGTGTGGGCACCCGCCATCCTCAACCCCGGCGACGAAATGGACGTCCTGGTGGAGACCGAACCCGTGGAAGGCGCGCCCCGAGGCCCCTTCACCCTGACGCTGTGGGCGGAGGACGGCAAGCGCCCCATCATCCTCGGCAACATCGAGTTCCCGTGAGCGGACGGAGCGGCCGGGTGCCTCACTCCGGATACGAGTTCTTCGACGCTTCCCTGCGAGCAGGCTCCGCGGCCTGACGCTTCTGCCTCTCGCGATCAGCCGCGACCTTCGCCTTGATGGCTTGAGCAAGCCTTGAGGGAATCTCCTCGACGAGGTAGGGCGTGAGCTGCTCGAGTGTCCGCTTGAGTTCTGGAAATGGCACCTGATTCTTGTCGACCAGGATCTTCCAGGACTCGGAGACGGAGCTCCGCTCCAGATCGAAGGCGACTCCCTCTACCTGTCGCGAGGTGGGAACCTCGATGTGGACTCCCGCGAAACGGTCATTCTCACACGCGCTGACCCATACGGACGTGTGCGAGCCCGACTTCATCCGTCGTCCCCGCTCCCCGTACTCGATGCCACATGCCCGCAAGGGACGCAGTTGCGCCTGAATGGCGGCCAACTCCTGAAGGCCACCGACATCGGTCTCCCCAGGGCTCCCAACATCGCTCGGCTGCCGACCCAGCAGAAGGGTCGCCGCGCCAATGCCGCCGACCACCACCGCGACCGCGGCGATGATGAGGCTCGTGTTCTTGCCTGACTTCCGCGCCGGCTGCGTGGGCACTGTGCTCATGACAATTGGCTCACTCGGGATACGAGGTCTTCGCCGCTTCCTTGCGAGCACGCTCGGCAGCCTTGCTCTCCTGCCACGCGCGCTCGCTGTCCACACGGCGCTGGATCTCCGTGGCAAGCGCCTCGGGATACTTCTCCACGATGAGGGGCGCGAGCTGTTGGAGCGACTGCTTGAGATTCGGGAACGAGGTCCCTTCCTTGTCGACCAGAATCTTCCAAGGCGCGGACACGGAGCTTCGCTTCATGTCGAAGGCGACTTGGGACGACTGCAGCTCCGTCGGAACGCCGATGGAGACATCGGAAGCCGGCGCCCCACCGCACGGCGTGACATAGACGGACTTGAAGGAGCCCGTCGAGCGGTGCCGCAGCACACCTCGCCGCACGCCGTATTCAATCTTGCATGCATTCAGGGGCAGCAACTGCGCCTGGACCGCGGCCAGCTCCTGAAGGCCGCTGACATCGGTGTTCAAACCGCCACCCCCGCCGAACGATCCGCCCGCGAGCAGCATCCCCCCTGCGCCCATGAAGCCGACCATCACCACTGCCGCGACGATGATGATGACGGTGGTATTGCCGGACTTCCGCGCCGGCTGCGTGGATGAAGAAGCCATTGGGGGACGAACCTAAGTGCAACGAGCGCACGCCGAAAACCCCCGAACAGGCGGCACGCGAAAAGGCGAGAAATTCACTCCGGATAAGAATTCTGCGCGTCCTCTTTGAGAGCGCGTTCAGCGTCCTTCCACGCCTGTCTCTCGCGCGCCCACTGCGCCTTCCGGTCGGCGTCACGCTGACGCTCAATGGGGTACTGCGTGAGGAGATGGGGGGCGAGCAGTTCGAGCGACTGCTTGAGCGCGGGGAACGCGGTCTGCTTCTTCTCGACCAGGATCTTCCAGGGCGCTTTCACCGAGCCGCGCTTCATGTCGAAGGCGACATTGTCAACCCGCCGCTCTGGCGGCACCGGGACGGAGATCCAAAAGGAGGAGGAAGTCCCACAGGGAGTGACCCGAGCCGTCGACTGGGAGCCCGTCCAGCGCGCCCCGCTCGCACTCTTTCGACTTCCGTATTCGATGTCGCACGCGTCCAGGGACGACAACTGCGCTTGAACGGCGGCCAACTCCGGAAGCTGTCCCACGTTCGTGGTCCGCATCCAGCCCATGGGCTGGATGCCCAACGTCACCACCCCGGTGAGCGCGATGCCCAACGACACAACGGAAAAGCCGATGATGTTCTTCGTGACCACGGACATCCGCGCGGGCGGCGTAGGCAATGTCTCCATTGCCGCCGAAAACTAGCCGAGCCCACACATCCTGGACAATCCGGCGCATCGGAGTGACGGCAGCACCTGCGTACGGCGGAGGCGCGGTGGCCGTCACGCCCCTGCTGTCGTTCTATGGTTCGTCATCGAGGGACTCTACATACGCGTACAGGCTGTCGCGATAGAGAGGCACCACTTCGACAGCTAATGCGTCATGGAGTATCTGGCGAGCGCCATCGACGTCCCCCGCATCCCTTCGGCTCACGGCTTCGCCTAGGGTGCGAGACAGGCGCAGTGACCCTTTCCGAATGCGGTCGGATATCGCCTCAAGGAGCTTCAGGGCCTCGGCGTCCGTGGCCAACGCGCGCACTGCATCGGCATCACGGATTGCGACCTCACTGGCAGAGCGAAGCAGTAACGCGCGCACCTCGTCGGACAAGACGAGCGGCTGTCCTTCGCGCAGCACACGCCGAGCCAGCGCCCGGATGGGGTTCCAGTCGAGCGTTTCGGACATGGCTATCCCCTCTTCTTCCTACGCGGCCTGCACTGGTCGTCGGGCCACTCGTGTTGGCCTTCGCAGTAGCGAAAGCAGGCATAGCAGTCGCCCTCCCATACTGGGTTCTTCTCATCCCTGCACAAGACGTAGTTGGCCCGGCACTGTTCTTTCCACGCTTCATCCGCGGAGTCGTCCGCACGCTCCCTCGTCTTCTCGGTCGCGAACCTGACCGCGGCATCCATGGTCGCAAGGTGCGCGGCGGCCTCGCCCGCGGTGAGGCCGCACGCTTCGGGCACGCCGGGGTTGCGCTGGATGCAACACGACACAGTGTCAGTGCAGGACGCCAGGGCATAGGCATCGCGGCGGTTGACCGTACCGGTCGCACTGCTGGCGCAGCCCAACGACGCAACGGCCAAGAGGCACAACAGGCCAGGTCCAGCCTTCTGCTTTTTCATGGAGCGCCGACTCTACCCGGACGCATGGCAGCACGAACCAGCCCCCACACGCCAGAGACAGGCGCCGCCCGACAGGACTCGGGCGGCGGCCGTCACGATGCATCCAGCGGTGCTTACGACAACCGCAACAACTTGCGCGCCTGCTCCGGCGTGGCCGGCTCGCGGCCATGGGCACGCGCGCGCTTCGCCGCCTCTGCGACGAGCTCCCAGTTGCCCTTCGCGAGCACGCCCTTGGACACGTAGATGTTGTCCTCCAGGCCCACGCGCGCGTTTCCGCCCCGCTTCGCCGCCTCGTCCACGTAGGCCAGCTGGTGACGCCCCACGCCGGCCACCGTCCAGGTAGAGCCTTCCGGCAGCGAGGCAATCATGAAGTCCAGCACCTCCGGACGCGGCTGCAACGTGCCCGGCACGCCGAGCACGAAGTCAAAGTGCGCTGGCAGGTCCACCAGCCCTTCCTTCGCCAGGTAGCGGGCTTCGTCAATCATGCCCACGTCGAAGCACTCCAGCTCCGGCCGCAGGCCAATCGCCCGGATGCGCCTGGCGATGTCACGCACGAGCGGCCGGGGATTCCAGAAGACCTCCTCGCCGAAGTTCACCGTGCCCGTCGTCAAGGTGGCCATGTCCGGCCGGTCCTCGCCGGTGAGCGTCAGCGGCCCGCAGCGCTGGTCCACCGTCATGCCCACCGCGCCGCCCGTGGACGTCTGGATGAGCACGTCCGTGCGCTTGCGGATGGCGCGGATGGCCGCGCGGAACAACTCCGCGTCCTGCGACGGCTTGCCGTCCGGCGTGCGCACGTGCAGGTGCACCATCGCCGCGCCGGCCTCGCGGCAACGCGCGGCGTCCTCGGCGATCTCCTCCGCGGTGATGGGCAGGTGCGGCGTCTGCTCGCGCGTCGTCTCCGCGCCCACCATGGCCGCGGTGATGACCATGGGCGTGCTCATGTCTGCCCCCGCTGCTTGTCCTTGGGCACCACACACGTCCCCGTGGCCCGGCACACCACCACCGGCTCCGATAGGACATCCGCCGCCGAGTCATTCACGTCCGGCCGCGGCTTGATGACCTTGCGAGCCTCGAAGCGCATCTTCCGCGACGTGTTGCCCGCGCTGATGATTTCGCCCTCCGCCTCGATGAAGTCGCCCGCGTACACCGGGGCCAGGAACTCCACCGAGTCATAGGCGCGGAACAGGCCCTCGTCCCCGTCGCTGCGGATGCACAGCTCCGTGGCCACGTCACCAAAGAGGCCCAGCATCCGCGCGCCGTCGACCAGGTTGCCGCCGTAATGTGCGTCGTGGCTGCTCATGCGCAGCCGGATGACCGCCTTCGTTCCCGTGCTCACTGGGGCTCCCCCTGATAGTGCGCGTCCTTCGGCTCCTTGCCTTCCTTCTTGAGGAGCGCGTGGACGATGTAGTTGGCCACGTCGGACGGCTTGGTGCCGGGCCCGAAGCCGGCGTCGAAGCCCAGCTCCAGCGCCAGCTTGTGGTCCACGCGGGGCCCGCCCAGCAGCAGCTGGACCTTGCCGTGGATGCCAGCAGCCTTCGCCGCTTCGATGAAGTGCCGCGAGTTGTCCTTGTGCACGTCGCGCTGGGTGACGACCTGGCTGACCAGGATGGCGTCCGCGTTGCGCGCCAGGGCCTTCTTGATGAGGTCCTCGTTCGGCACCTGGCTGCCCAGGTTGAAGGCCTCGAACCAGGGGTAGCGCTCCAGGCCGTAGTCGCCCGCGTAGCCCTTCATGTTGAGGATGGCGTCGATGCCCACCGTGTGCGTGTCCGTGCCCGTGCAGGCGCCGAACACCACGATGCGCCGCTTCACCTTCTCCTTGATGAAGGCGTTGAGGTCGTCGAAGGACATCTTCTTCACGACGACTTCGGGCACGTCGATTTCGGCGTAGTCCAGCGCGACGGACGAGCGGGCGTAGACGATGAAGAAGGTGTACGTGTCCGCGGCGCGCTCGGCGGCGGCCACCTTCACGTCAGTGAAGCCCATCTTCTTCGTGAAGACGGCGGCGGCCTCCTTGGCCTTCTCGGACAACGGCACCGGCAGGGTGAACGACAGCTGCACCACGCCGTCGTCCCGCCGGTCGCCGTAGGGACGGATGATCTGCTTGCTCGGCTTCACCATCGGCTCACTTCCCTCCGGCCCGCTGAATCTTGACGCTGGAGCCCACCTTCTGGGCCAGCGGAGCGAACCGCTCCTTCTTCGTCTGCTCCAGGTAGAAGACGACCGACCACGTCGTCTTTCCGTCGCAGCCCACATACGTCACGGAATCCACCGCGCCACTGCCATCCGGCGCCACGTCCGTCTCCTGACGCTTCGCCGCTGGCTGGGCGCCCACCTTCAGACGCTCCCAGCCCTTGCCGCCAATGGACGCGACAATCTTGTCCACGCACGTCTGGGCCTTCATGCCCGCCGTCTGCACGGCGCCCACGTCCACCAGGAAGTAGGCGTCCCCGCTGGGCGCCTGGAACTTGCTCGTCCCATCCGCCTCGGTGCGGTTCCACGAGGCGGGAACCTGGATGGACACGTTCTTCACCTGGACCTGCGCCAGCGCATCCGCGGAGCCGCCCGCGGAGAGGACCATGGCAAGGATTGAACCGAGCATCACTGCGCCTCCAGGAGTTCCAGGAACGGGTTGAAATAGTCCGGCGCCTTCTCCAGCACGCCGTCGAGGCCCTTGCCGCCGGTCTCTTCGCGCTTCACGTCACCGAAGTGGCCCCGGCCGATGGCGGTCACCATGCCCTCGTCGCGGCACTCCTGGAGCAGTTGCTCCGCCCGGGCGAACACCTCGCGCGCGCGGTTGGCGATCTTGCCGTCCTCGCGGACGGTGAACTCCTCGTCGATGCCTCGCGCCGCGCGGTGGATGTAGGCCGCGGACTTGAGCGCCACGTAGCGGTCCGCCAGGAGCGGCGTGTGCATGGCCTCCGTCATCATGCCCAGCAGCTGGATGCCCTGCCGAGTCCACATGGCCACCAGGTTCGCCATCACGTCGTACGTGTGGCTGAAGAAGATGTCCGTCTCCTTGTGCTTGGTGGGCGGCATGTACTTCAACGGCGCGTCCGGGAAGCAGCGGCGCACCAGCATGGCCTGGGACAGCTCGAGCAGCAGCGTGTCCTCGCGGTACGGGTCGATTTCGTACGCGTGGCCGATGCCCAGCTGCCAGTCCTTGAGGCCCGCGCGCTTGGCGAAGCACTCGTTGATGAACTGGCTGGCGATGACGGTGTGGGCCGCGTCGTACGCGTCCGCGGTGGTGATGTAGTTGTCCTCGCCGGTGTTGATGATGATGCCGGCCAGGGCGCAGATGCGGCGGCTGAAGTACTGGTCGATGAACGTGCGCCGCATGTTGATGTCACGGAAGAGGATTCCGTACATCGCGTCGTTGAGCAGCATGTCCAGCTTCTCGTAGGCCGCGCAGAAGGCGATCTCCGACATGCAGAGGCCAGACGAGTAGTTGGTCAGCTGGATGTAGCGCTTGAGCTTGCGGCTCTCGTCGTCCAGGGCTTCGCGCATGATGCGGAAGTTCTCCTGGGTGGCGTAGGTGCCGCCGTAGCCCTCCGTCGTCGCGCCGTGGGGCACGTAGTCCAGCAGCGACTGCGCCGTGGACCGGATGACGGCGATGACGTCCGCGCCCGCCTGGGCCGCCGCGCGCGCCTGGTCCACGTCGTCATAGATGTTGCCCGTGGCCACGATGACGTACTTGTGCGGCGCCGGGGGCATGGGGAACTGCTTGCGGAGCTCTTCGCGCTGGGCGATGCGGGCCTTCAGGTCATCGAGCGCGGCGCGGGCTTCCGCGCGCACCTCCTCGCGGAGGTTGTGCTCCTGCTCGGGCGACAAGGGGGCCAGCTTCTCCGTGGGGAGCGCCGTCAGCCGCTCCACGGCCTCCAGCGGGCTCTTCGCGCCCAACTGCAGCGCGCGGCCGTACCAGTAGGCGGCGCCCTTGTTGAGCACCCCGGCGGCCTTCAGCTTGTCCACCATCAGGTTGGCGAGCGGCACGCCCCGCGCGCCAGCTCCAGAGAGGCCGAAGAAGCGCAACACAGTGCGCTCGGTCGAAACAGTGGTGTTACGGCGGATGAGGTCGAAGATCGGGTTGACGATTTCGTCCGCCAGCTTGCGCGCATTTTCAATCCGCGCGTCTTCAATGAACGGGCCTGGCATGGACGCACCTTACCCGCCCGAACGCCAGCGGGTAGCGCCGATGCGCACCTGTATAACGTTGCTGCACCGCATTATCGGTTCCGAGTTCAAAGCACCGAAGGGCCGGTGTTCACCTCCACCGACAGGACGGTGACGCCACCGCTCTTTCGGTGGGCGTTCTTGAACTCAACAGGTAACCCACTGGAATCATTCGGAATCGAGCGGTGGCATGCCCCCTGCTCAGGACGGGACTGCCTTACCCCCTGAGACAAGGAGAGTCCCTTGCAAACCCGCTCCCTGCTTCTGACCGCCATTCTCTTTGGCGGTTCGGCCGCCGTCGCCGCGACGCCCCCTCCCCTGACGACGGACACCGGCTCCCCCGTGGGGACCAACCAGAACTCCAAGACGGCCGGCCCGCGTGGCGGCGTCCTCCTGGAGGACTTCCACCTCATCGAAAAGCTGGCGCGCTTTGACCGTGAGCGAATCCCCGAGCGCGTGGTCCATGCCCGCGGCACCGGCGCCTACGGCACCTTCGAGAGCTACGGCGACTTCTCCAAGCTGACGCGCGCGTCCCTCTTCTCCGCCAAGGGCAAGAAGACGCCGATGTTCGTGCGCTTCTCCACGGTCATCCATCCGACGGGCTCGCCGGAGACACTGCGCGATCCTCGCGGCTTCGCGCTCAAGTTCTACACGGACGAGGGCAACTGGGACCTGGTGGGCAACAACCTGCCCGTCTTCTTCATCCGCGACGCCATCAAGTTCCCGGACATGGTGCACTCGCTGAAGCCGTCGCCCATCACGAACAAGCAGGACCCGAACCGCTCCTTCGACTTCTTCTCGCACCTGCCCGAGTCGACGCACATGCTCACGCAGGTGTACTCGGACATCGGCATCCCGGCGAACTACCGCCAGATGAACGGGCACGGCGTCCACGCCTTCAAGTTCGTCAACGCGAAGGGCGAATACAAGTACGTGAAGTTCAACTGGAGCTCGCAGCAGGGCGTGAAGAGCCTCACCGCCGAGGACGCCGCCCGCGTCATCTCCGAGGACCACCAGCACGCCACCACGGACCTCTACGCCACCATTGGCGCGGGAAAGTTCCCCTCGTGGGAGCTGAGCGTGCAGGTGCTGGACCCCAAGGAGCTGGACACGTTCAGCTTCGACCCGCTCGACGCGACGAAAATCTGGCCCGAGGCGCAGGTGCCGTCCATCAAGCTGGGCAAGTTCACGCTCAACAAGATGCCGGACAACTTCTTCGAGGAGACCGAGCAGGCGGCCTTCTCCCCTGGCGTGCAGCCGCCGGGCATCGAGCCCTCCGAGGACCGCCTCCTGCAGGGCCGCCTGTTCTCCTACGCCGACACCCAGCGCTACCGCATTGGCGCCAACTACCAGTCGCTGCCCATCAACCGGGCCCGCGCGACGGTGAGCAACAACAACGAGGCGGGCAGCATGAACTTCGCCAACACGAAGTCGGACGTGAACTACGAGCCCAGCATCAGCCGTGAGACGCAGGACGCGCCGCCGTACCTCTTCTCCAACGCGCCGCTCAGCGGCACCACGCAGCAGCGCGGCATCGAGAAGTCGGACAACTTCGCGCAGGCCGGCGCCTTCTATCTGGCGCTCGACGCGGGCGGGAAGGACCGCCTCATCAAGAACCTGGCCGCGGACCTGAACAAGGTGCGTGATGCCAGGGTGAAGGCGCGCATGGTGGGTCACTTCTTCATGGCCAACCCCGACTACGGCACCCGCCTTGCCAAGGCGGTCAACGTGAAGCTGGACGACGCCAAGGCCGCCGTGGCCACGCTCGCCGCCCGCTGATTCGTTCATCTCCGGGCCCTGGCATGGCTGGCTCCGCCAGGGCCCGGCACTTCCCGCCACTCCCCCTGGGAGAAGGCCGGGATGTGGTGGCGCCCGGCGACTCCCCCCCTCTCGCCACCCGTCGCATCCCGGTCTTCCCTCAGCGGGAGCAGGCCCCCTCTCTTCTGGAGTCCGACATGATTCGCAAGCTGCTCTTGGGAACGCTGGGCCTGTTGATGCTGGGTGCCGGCGTGTTGACGGCCGCGTGGATGTCCCTGCGCGCCACGCCCGCGCCGCAAGGGCGTCTGCTGGCCACGAGCGAGGCGGAGCGCTACCTGCTGGCCGCCGCCCGTGCCGGAGAGACGGACATCGTCGCCGGGCTCGTCCAGGCGGGTACGCCGGTGGAGGCGCGGGATGCTCGCGGCTTCTCGCCGCTCATCCTCGCCGCGTACCACGGGCATATGGACACGGTGCGCGCCCTGCTCTCCGCTGGCGCGGATGCGTGCGCGGGCGAAAACAACGGCAACACCGCGCTCATGGGTGCGGCCTTCAAGGGCTATGCGGACATCGTGGGACTGCTCAATCAGCAGCCCTGCGCGGTGGACCAGAGCAACCGCTTCGGCCAGACGGCGTTGATGTTCGCGTCCCTGTTCGGCCGCGAGGAGGTGGTGGACCAGCTCCGGCAGCAGGGGGCCTCCCCTGACGTGCGCGATGGCAGCGGTCGCAGCGCCCAGGACTGGGCACGCACGCAGGAGCCCAGCGCGCCCGTGCCCCAGGCGCCCGCCGTGCCCGAGACGTCCGCCTCGGCGCGATGACACGGAGGCCCTGCCCCGCCCGGGATGAGACAAGGTGGCCCCATCCCGGTGAAGACGCCGCTGGGCATCGGGCCAGACGGCTCGGCTGCTAGACGTATCGGGTGCCGAAGAGCTGGAGCAGCTCCGGCTCGGTGCGCAGCAGGTCCAGCGTCAGCGCGGCGTGGCCGGGCACGTACCCGTTGCCCACCACCATGGTGACGTCCTTGCCCACGCCCTCGGCGCCCAGAGCCGCCGCGGTGAAGCTGGTGGCCATGGAGAAGAAGATGGCCGTGCCGCCGTCCTTCACCGACAGGATGGTGGCCATCTCCGTGTTGCCCACGCTGGCGCAGTTGACCACCAGGTCGCAGAGCTGACCGCCCGTCGCCTGGCTCACCGCTTCCATGACGTCCACGCCCTGAGTCGCGTCCACCTTCAGGGCCACGTCACACAGGCCAATGCCGGACAGCAGGTCCAGCGCGCCCTGTGACACGTCGAGCGCCAGCAGCTTGCCCCAACTCTCCAGGTTGCGCCGCGCCTGCGCCAGACACAGCGCCCCGCTCTTGCCCGCGCCCAGCACCGCCACCGTCATGCCCGGCCGCACGTGCCGGGCCACCAGCGCGGGCGCGCCACACACGTCCAGCGCCGCGAGCGCCAACGTGTCCGGCATGTCCGTGGGCAGCTTCGCGTAGATGCCGCTGGCGAACAGGAGCGCGTGTCCGCGGATGTCCACGCGGTCGATGTCCGCGTGCACCGCCTTCACCTCTTCGATGACCAGCGGCGTCAGCGTCAGGCTCACCAGCGTGGCGATGCGGTCGCCCACCTTGAGCAGCTCGCGCGCGGGGTGCCTGGCGCCCAGCTCCTTCACGCGGCCAATCAACATGCCGCCCGAGCCCGTCACGGGGTTCTGCATCTTCCCCCGCTCGCGGACGATTTCCTGGATGCGCTCGCCAATGCGCTTCGCGTCGCCGCCCACCTCGCCCTTGATCTGCTTGAAGGACGCGGCGTCGATATTGAGGCTCTCCACGTCGATGAGCAGCTCGGACTCGCGGCACGGCAGCGAAGGATCCAACTGCTTCGCGCGCTGGGGCAGCACGCCCTTCTCGCCAACGACGCGAGACAGCCCGTAGAGGTCGATGCTCATGTTCCCGTCTCCCTGAAGGTTGTCGGGCGCCCGGCCCCGCCACGGCGGGGCGCACCCAGGGAGGCGTCTACCCGCTCGGGCAGGGAAAAGGCCAGCGCCACGTCACGCGCGGTGGGCCGAGGCGTCCCCCAGCGGGCATCCCGACCACCGCGCGACAGGCCCTGGCCCCGTGCGTCAGTCCTGCGCCAGGTTCGGCGCCAGGACGGACAGCGAGCGCGCGAAGCGGTACGACACACCGGAGTGGCCGTCCTCGAACTCCTCGTGGACGCGCTCCACGCCCGCGTTCTTGAAGTCCTCCGCGAGCATCCGCGTGCCCCAGCGGATGTTGAACTCGTCACGCGTCCCACAGTCCAGGTACACCGTCTTCAGCTTCCGGAATGCGTCCATGAACTTGGGCACGAAGCGCACCGGGTCGTGCACCAGCCACCGGTTCCACACGTCGAGCCGCAGCCGGCCCGTGTTCGCGTCGAAGGGCAGCTCCACGTTGAGCGGCTCGCCCTTCTTCGGAGAATACGCGGCGGCCATCGCCAGGACGTTCACCACTGGGAAGTCGTCCCCGCGCATCTTCGTCTCACTCACGCGCGCCCGGAACTCGGCATGCCACGCCTCCACGCCACCGGCCTTCAGCAGCGCCGCCGCGGCCTTCGGGAGGTCCGGCAGGTAGCAGTATTCGAAGTAGGAATCCGCCGCGTGCGCGCCCACGTGGGAGAACAGTTCCGGGTGGTAGCGGCCCATCACCAGCGCGCCGTAGCCACCGGAGCTGTGCCCCACTACGGCGCGCGAGGCCGCCTTCGGCAGGGTGCGGTAGGTGCGGTCCACGAAGCCCACCACGTCCTTGGTCAGGTAGTCGCGGTACCGGCCAATGGCGTCGCTGTTCACCCACTGGCTGCCACCCAGCGACGTCCAGGCATCCGGGAAGACGCCGATGACGGGCGGAATCGCGCCCGACTCGACGAGCGCGTCCAGGCGCTGGGGGACGGTGGGCGCGAAGCCCGACGCGTTCGTCCACGAGCCGCCGCTGTTGCCGAAGGCATGCAGGAAGTAGACGACGGGGTAGCGTCTCTCCTCCGCGCCGTAACCCGGCGGCAGGTACACGGTGAGCGTGCGGCGAGCCGGGTCCCCCAGCGGGTTCGACTCCAGCGCGGGTGACAGCAGCTCACTCGACTCCAGCAATCCATTCATCCGTGCATTCCCTTCATCGGGCCCGCGGCTACGCGCGCGAACCGGGTTGCTTCCCCAGCACCTTCATCACCGCCTGGAGGTCCTCCCATGCCTTGCGCTTCTCCGCCGGGCTGCGAAGGAGGTACGCCGGGTGGAAGGTGGGCATCAGCTGGATGCCCTCGTAGGTGCGCCAGTTGCCACGCAAGCGGGTGATGGGCGTGCTGTCCCGCAGCAGCGTCTGCGCCGCGAACTTGCCCAGCGCCACCACCACCTTGGGCTGGATGGCGGCCAACTGCGCGCGCAGGAAAGGCTCGCAGGCGGCAACCTCCTCCGGCTCCGGATTGCGGTTCCCCGGTGGCCGGCACTTCACGACGTTGCAGATGTAGACATCGTCGCGGCGGTAGCCCATCGCGCCAATCATCTTCGTCAGCAGGTCGCCGGCAGCGCCGACGAAGGGCACGCCCTGCAGGTCCTCGTTCTCCCCGGGGCCCTCACCCACGAACACCAGCTCCGCGCGGGGGTTGCCCGAGCCGAACACGAGGTTCTTGCGCGTCGAGCACAGCTTGCAGCGCTGGCAGTCGCCCAGCTCCCGGCGAATCTCGTCCAACATCGGCCGCTCGCCGTTCGCCGCTCCAGGCAGCGCCCCAGCGGGCCGCGACGTGGGCGGCGGCGCATCCACACGCATTCCCGTGACCGGCGACCGAGGCGCCGGAGGCTGGCCCTCAACGGTGCCGAGAGCCATGCCCCCCGGACGCATGGGAGGCGTGGACGGGGGCGGCATCCGGGCCGGCGCTGCGGCACCGACTCCCAGCGGTCCCGCTGCACCAGCAGGAGTCGCCGGGCCCGGCCGCTCCGTGCCAATGGAACGGTGCTCCGGTGCCGGGCTCGCCAGCGGCGGCCGGGGCAGCGGCGCCTGGGCAGGAGGCGCAGCGTCCGCAGCCCCCTGCGTCCGGGCAAAGCGCGCGCGCAAGGAGGGAGCCGAGCGCTGGAGCTCGAGCGCCGCCTTGGCGTCAATCATCAGCACCCGGCCAGCGGCCTCCTCCTGCCAGAGGAGGTGGCGGCGCACATCGTCCAGCAGGGCGCTCAGGTCCTGCGAGGCCTCGGGCGTGTCATCAATCACGGTCCTGGATCGGTATCGGACGTGGCGCCCATGCGCAAGGAAGCGGACGCCCAAGCCGGCTGTTCGCCTCCCACCAGTGCAGTTCCAGGCCCACGCCTGGAGTCCTACCCCGCCCTGCCCCCAGTC
>NZ_VHLB01000111.1:0-26189 GCF_006547365.1 Myxococcus sp. AB056
AGATGTGTATAAGAGACAGGGCCGTGGGCGTTGGGGGCCGGGCGCTGCTTCGTCGCAGACCGCGCCGGTGCCAGAAGTGCCGCAACCCGAGGGCGCGGCTCGATGAGGATGCCGACGATGCCCACCTGATGCCGGGGCAGGTTCGTGAGGAGCAGTTGGGCTCGGTGGATTACGACGTGTGGTGGTGCGAGCCATGCCAGGACGCGGTGGTGGAGCGCTATGGAACGCTCTTCACGCGTCACGTCCGGTGCACGAAGTGCCGTTATGTGACCGCGAACAAGACGAGCCGGACGATTCGCAGCGCGACGTACTCCTCTGGTGGAGAAATCGAGGTCACGGTGCGTTGCACGCACTGCCACCACACCGCGACTTCCCGTCACTCGACGCCGAAGCTCACGCGGTCCACGTCGTCGAGCTCATCCAGCCGGAGCAGCTCTTCGAGCGGCGGGCGTTCGTCGGGCGGTGGCTCGAGTGGACGCTGGTAGTTCGCGAACGCAGCCTAAAGCCATTCAAACTCAGGGCCCCGAATGGGGTCCGTGGTGAGGATGAACGTGCCCTGGAGCATTTCAATCAACTCCAGTGGGCTCGCCACAGGCTGCTTCGGTGACGAGGGGGGACCTCGTTGCCCCGAATGCATCAACCTCCCGTCTTCCAGGAGAATGGCCCAGCGCACTTCGCCTGCTCTGTCGGAGTGGGGGAGATGGCAGTGTCGCGCCACCGCGGCGCGTGCACTCGTGGGGAGCTCGGGCAGCGGCGTCATTCTCGGGGGCGCCACGAGCCTTCCGTCGGAACGGAAGCGGACTTCCGCCAGCATGGGCTGTCGAGGGTTCTTCAGCGACGCCGCCACCAGGGCCGCATGGACGTGGCCCGAATCATCAATCCAGACGCCCGGCTCGGAATCAGGAAGCGCGCTCAGTCCTCGGAGGAGCGTGCTCGCGACTCGGCTCAGACGGCCGGCGCTCGTGGCTCGCACGTGTTGGACTTCCAGCCCTCCTGCGGCCTCGCTCACGAGCACGATGCTGATGCCATTTCCCACGGCCCCGGGCTGCAGCGTGGCGCGAGCGCTCAGGGGCACGGATGGGAGCCTCACTCGCCCCACTTCCTTTCCAGGGGTGACGTTGGGGGCATCCATGCTCGACTGAAATCGCAGGAGTCGGAGCCCTCTTCCGCCAGCCTCCACGATGGGGACGAAGAGCTCTCCAGCATGTGTCTCCAGGGGCGGACGGATGAGCCTCTCTGGCGGTGCCTCCAGGTCAAAGCGGAAGGGCGCAGTGAGCGTCGCGGGCGAAGCGAGGGCGAGAATCGACGCTCCCTGGCGCCACAGGACCCAGCTCACGGCCTCACCGCCCGGCGCATCGTTCGTCCACGGCGCCAGCGCGTCGGATGCATCTGGCGCCACCGCTCCCAGCACCTTCGAGGTCCGCCGGGAGACGCCGCGTCCGTCCTCGTCCGTCTCGTCCACGAAGACGGCCTGCATCAGCAGGGTCTGCCCCTCCAGGTGCTGGAGCCACACGGTGCCAACCCCGGAGTACGGCCCACCTCCAATCATCACTCCCGCCGACGCGGAGTCTGGCCGTCCTGTCACGACGTCGAATTCGACCGGCGCGGACACCGTGTCGATGCCCGCGGCCTGAAGTCGCGCGGTCAGCCGGTAACGGCCGGGCTGGCGGATGGGCGCCCATTCCTGGAGCGGCACGATGGACTCGAGCACGCGTCCCGAGCCCAGCCGGACCTGGGGCGCGACGACACCACCGAGCGGCTGCGTGCCCTCACGCTCGATGACTGTGTAGTGATTGACGGCATGGCCCTTCGGGTACTCGGGGCCCGTGACGGTATACGTCAGGGATTGGTCCGAGTGCCGGAAGGGGTCGGGAAACTCCAGGGGCGTGGCGCTCTCGTTGGACAGGGCGATGCGCACGTCCATGTCTTCTGAAGTGACGAGCTGCGCCTTGGACAATCTGAGTTGGATGCGCATGGGCACACCTCCAGAGGGTGGGGACGGTGCCGTCTTGACCTGGGACGGCGTGGGGACGGGGTTCGCCGCCGACAGCGTCAGCACGAGCAGCCACGGCCCGGAGAGGACGGAGGTGCTCATGGCCGCGCGTTCCGGGCACCGTCGTGGTTCAGGGCGTGGGTGTTCCATCCCCGCAGGCGCAGGAGACAGAGCCCACAGAAGCGCCGCTCCGTCGTGAAGTCGTAGCCCATCAGGCAGTCCTTCCCGTCGACGTCGTGGCGCTTCGCCTGGGCGCCGCCAATTTCGCGGTGCGCGGGGAAGGGGGCATGCGGCAGGAAGAGCTGGTGCCCGATTTCATGCGCCAGTGTTTGTTCCAGCGAGTTGAAGCTGTTTCGGTAGTTGCCCGGCGCGGCGCACTGGATGACGGCACAGCGGTCCCGCTTGCGCGAGGGGAACTCCGACGCGAAACCGTTCACGCGAATGCCGCCGACCGTCGTCTCCAGGTTGTAGAGCCCGGAGAACTGGAAGAGCGCGATGCCCGCAGCCGTTCCCAGCGCCGAGTCCAGCGCCCGGGTGAGCAGTGCCTTTGCCCAGTCCTTGCACTGCCGGTGGTACTCGCGAGCCTCCAGCAGGGGCAGTCTGCGCGCTCGCGTGGGCGCCAGCCACCGGGGGAGGTCCGCATCGCCGCAGTGCTTCACGCGCTTCACCTCGGCCAGGAACTCCGCGTGGGTGCGGAAGGTGAGCGCGTGGCCGCCTGCGGCGAACTGGTCCACAGCAGGGTCGATGGCCGCCCGGAGCTCCCAGTGCGGGGACGCCGCCACGGCCGCGGCGATGCACGCGTTGTATTCCTGAGCGCACCATCCCGAGACGCCGCCCGTGCGGTCCTCCAGGCGCAGAAAGGCCTGTTTGAAATGGCCTTGCACGGTGGAGAGCGAGAACCCGGAGGCGCTCGTGTCCTTGCACAAGAGGCGGGCGATGTGGACCTCGCGCCAGGATTCGAAGATGCCGGTGGCGGCGCGCACGGCGGCGGGCAGCGGTCCATCATCGTCCACGTCCAGCACCACGCCGCCATCCCTGCGGCGGTCATAGGCAAGCTGCACGGTGACTCGCCAGGCGTCTCCCGCGATGCTGGAGGGCTGGAACACCACGCCCGTGCGTCCCGCGAAAGCCCCTGTGGTCCACGCCTGGCTGTAGGCCGCCCAACCGCGCTTGTTGCAGGGCGTGACGCGGAAGGGGAAGACGCCGTCACGGGGCTCGGCCTGGGGCGCGTAGCCGGCCTGTCTGGGAAACACCGCCAACGACGGCGCACCGCGCTTGCCGCCCACGTCCCGGTGCGCATTGTCCCCCTTGGGGTGTGACGTCGAACAGTGACGGTCCAGCGCGTGTTTGAGGAAGGCCCGGGCCGTGGGGGCATGGTGTTCGATGGCCTCTGTCTCGTCCTCCCAGTCCCAGAGGAAGCGCACGCGGCCCAGGGCCTTCGGCGCATCTACCCGGTTGCCGCGCGAGTCCTTCAGCCAGGCTCGGGCGAACAGTGGAATCTCCGGTCCGTGACCCCAGTGCCTGCGGTGCAGTTGGTAGTCCGTGTCATCGGACATCTCCGATGGCTTTGTCTTGAAGACGTTCCCGACCAGCCGGATTTCGGCCTTCTCACCGGGCGCGGGGAGCCGCTTCAACGACTGGGTCAGCTCACGGTCGCGTGGTCGCGAGAGCACCTGAGGCTCACCCAGCTCCAGGTCAACGCCCGCCACCAGGACATGGAAGAACGTCCACGCCACGGGGGCCTGCGCCAGTCCACTGCCTTGGAGCGTCAGCTTCAGCTTGTACGGCGAGTGCTCCACCGTGACGACGCCATCCGGGAAGGTCTCCGACTTGGGCACGCGGCCATCCCATGCCCACCGGTGCTCGCCCTGGAGGAGTTCCTCGCGGCTCAGCTCGCGCGACCACAGCGGCGCCTTGCGGTAGCGCGTGAAGAGCTCCAGCTTTCCGGCGCGCACCAGCCCGCCTGTATTGAGCAGGCGCCACGTCAACTCCACCGGCTCGACTTCGGGCGCGAAGTGGAAGCCGTCATCACCCCCTGTCAGCGCGGGGAAGGGCACGGGGCGGTGGCAGCGGGATTGGGGACCTCCCGGGCTGCGGAGCCGGAAGTCCGCGACGCCATGACTGGCGGGGCGGAGGCGGTTGCGGTTGCGTCCTCCGGGCGCAGCGAGGGCGACACTGGCCGTCAGTGAGATGCGTGCCATGGGTGGGGGCCTCAGGCGTCGTGCAGGCGGATGAGCTCGCGGGAGATGTCCGCGAGCTGTCCCGTTTCCGGCAGGCCATGGCGGCGTTGGAACGCTCGCACGGCGGACTTCGTCGAGGCTCCAGGCGACCCGCGCTCGCCTTCAATGGCGTAGCCCAGGTTGTGCAACCGCTCCTGCGCGGCCCGGAGGGCGTCGGACTCGAATCCCGGGAGCGATTGGAGTTGCAGCGCCCAGCGGAGCGTCACCGGCTCGGACGCGGCGGCGGGCGTGGCGTCCGGAAAGTCCTCATCGGTGACGGCGGGTGGGTAGGGCGGTGGCGCGCCCTTGGCGGCGGCGGGAGGCGCGCTCCGGCGGGGCGGTGGCGCTGGCGGCTTGGACAGCTTCACCAGCAACTCACCCGCAGCGAGGCCCGGGACTTCGTGGCTCAGCGAGCCATCCGCCGCCGTCCTGCCGCAGTGCTCGGTGCGGCCGACCGTGAGCACGTACTCCGTATCCGCGTAGGGCACTTCCTGTGGATCCAACAGGACCAGGTGCAGCCGTCGCTGCTTCAAGATGAAGGTACTGGTGTTTCCTGTCCGGATTGGTGCCGTCCTCGGACTGACCATGCCGCGCTCCCCCCGTGCCTGGATTCGCGATGGTGTCTGTGCATCGTTGAAGGCGTGCCCAAGGTACGGGAACCCGGAGCGCCCTCTATCACCGGAAGTTCTGGGATAACCCTGTTCTGTGCGTCGGGTTAACGGACCTCAACCTGGTGGGTCAGTCAGAGGACGCATGCATGGCCAGCCGGGCGAGCCGGAGTGATCGCTGCGTGACGAGGCCATGTCCGCCGCCGCGTGCATGCCCGGCGCGTGCGGTGTGCCTATTTTGGCCACGGACGTTGAGTCTCGCTTTCTTGGAGGAGCCACGCATGCGCACCACGGACGTTGCCAGGCACGACGAAGCCAGGTGCATCTGGCCCGCACGAGCCGTGCTCGGCGAGGGCCCCTTCTGGGTGGCCACTGAGGGCGCGCTCTACTGGCTCGACATCCCGGGCCGCAAGGTGCACCGGCTGGAGCTCCAGAGCGGTGCCCAGGCGAGCTGGGACACACCATTGCGTATCGCCTCGCTCGCGCCCCGGCGGAGCGGAGGCTTCATCGCGGGGACGGAGCGGGGCCTGGCCTTCTATGAGCCCCGGAGCGCGCGCCTGGAGCGGCTGCTGGACCCGGAGCCTGAGCACCCCCACAACCGCTGCAATGATGGGAAGGTGGACCCGCAAGGTCGCTTCTGGGTGGGCACCATGGATGACCACGAGGAGGCGCCCACCGGCGGGCTCTACCGGTTCGACGCGCAGGGACACCTCGCTCGAATCGATGAGGGCTACACCGTGACGAACGGCCCCGCCTTCAGCCCCGATGGGCGGACCCTCTATGTGAACGACTCGCCCCGGCGCGTCACCTACGCCTTCGACCTGAGCCCGGACGGCGCGGCCTCTGGTCGCCGGGAGTTCCTCCGCTTCGACGAGCCCCACGGCTTCCCCGATGGAATGACAGCCGACGCGGAGGGCGGCTTGTGGATTGCCTTCTACGGAGGGGGCTGCGTGCGCCGCTTCTCTCCGGACGGCGCGTGGCTGGCCGAGTACCGGCTGCCCGTGGCGAAGACGACCAGTGTCGCCTTCGCCGGGGACGCGTTGGACCGGCTGTTCGTCACCACCGGGCGGGATGGGCTCAGCGCGGAGGAGCTCGAGGCCCAGCCGCTGGCCGGTGGGCTCTTCGAGCTGACACCGGGCGTCCGCGGCGTCGCGCCGGTGCCCTTCGCGGGCTGACCCGGCTCAGCCTTCCTCTTCGACGGCTTCTTCGTACTGGCGCGGGGGCAGCTCGGCGGCGCGAGCCGCGCGCAGGTGCTGCACCGCGAGGAATCCCACCGCGCCCAGGCCGAAGACGAAGACGAAGGGCCCGGGGAGCAGGCGCATGTTGAGCCCCGCGAACGCGAGCGACAGGGCCACCGCGCCCGCGGGCAGATAGCGCGTCCAGGACGGGCGCTCCACCTCCGGCCGCAGCGCCAGCAGGGCGAGCACGGCCAGCAGCGCCAGCTCCACCACCACCGACGCCGGCAAATCCCAGCCCCGCAGATGGGTGACGCCGCCACCGTAGCTGTAGAGCATGTCGTCGGTGGGCCGCTGCGTGGCGATGACGCGCAGCTCGGGCGGGCCCTGGGGCACCGGCGCGTTGTCCGGCAGGCCCAGGTCCAGCTTCACCGTGCCCCACGGCGCGAACAGCGCCAGCAGGCACACCGCCACGCCACCCAGGCCCACCAACTGGGGCATCGCCAGGAGTTGCCGGGGCTCGAAGTACGCGCCCACGCCGTCCTCTCCCGCGATGACCTTGCGGTACTGGTCATGGGCCACCAGCCCCACGCCCGCCACCATCAGGAGCGGCAGCACGCCCAGGCTGAGTGAGCGCAGCGCCAGCGCCCCCATCACCGCGGTGGCGGCGGCGGCGGCCTCCGGCGTCATCAGCACCGCGGGCATTCGCTCGGTGAAGCCAGGCGACTGCTCCGCGGCGCGCAGCTCGCGTGCGACCAGCACCGTGCCACTCACCACCGCCAGCAGCGTCCCGAGGAGGCCCACGCCAGAGGAGGAGAGCAGGGCGGACAGGAAGACGGCGCAGCCCACCACGATGACGCCCAGCACCGTGGGCGAGTGGGCCGGCACATGCGCCAGCCACTTCGGCCCGTCGTAGGCCGGGGCGGACTGGCCCGGGTCCGTCTTGTCCTCGGGCGGAAGCTCGGGCGCGTCACCCACGACATAGGGCCGTGAGTGCTCATCCGCCTCCTCGAGAATGTCCGCCGCATAGGCGGGCTCCGCCAGGTCGCGCTGGGGCCGCGAGGGGCGGAGCGCGACCCGGGTGCCCGTTCCCTTGGGCAGCTCGGGCATGGTCGCCCCGCAGTTCTCGCAGTACCGCAACCGGGAATTGGAGTCTTCACCACACTCCAGGCACCGCATACCGCCACCTCATTGGGACGACAGGGGCTACTTCCGCGCGGCCTCGGTGGGGGCGGAGGGCGTGGACAGCTCCTGGATGCGCAGGGCCAGCGTCTGCGGGTCGATAGGGCCCACATGCTTGCCCCGGATGATGCCGTTGGGGTCGATGAAGTACGTCTCCGGCACGCCCGCCACGCCGTAGTCCAGCGCCATCCGCGAACGCGGATCCACCAGCTGCGGGAAGCTGGCGCCGTACTGCTGGAGGAAGCCGCGCGCGTTGTCGTCGGTGTCCTGGAACACCACGCCCAGGAACACCGCCTGCGAGCCGTACTGCCGCGCGCCCCACTCCAGCACGGGGTGTTCGACGCGGCAGGGGCCGCACCAGGACGCCCAGAAGTTGATGACCACCGGCCGGCCCTTCAGGTCCGCCAGGCTCACCTTCTCTCCGCTGTCCAGCGCGCGCAGCCCGAAGTCCGGGGCCGGCTTGCCCTTCATCATGAAGGGGACTTCGTGCGGGTTGCGCCCGAAGCCCTTGAACAACACGAAGAGCAGGCCCGCGCAGAGGACCACGAAGCCCAGCGTGTAGCGCCAGCCCTTCATCAGGCGGCCCCTCGCTCGGCGTCACCACCCGTGAGGGGGGAGGCGCCCACCGCCGGCGCGCCCGCCATGGCCATGGCGGTCTTCCGGCGCGGCCACAGCGCGATGAGGGTGCCCAGGACCAGCAGGGGGATGCTCCACCAGATCCACCCGACGAGCGGGAAGACCCAGATGTTGATGCTCGCCGTGCCGGCCTGCTCGGAGAAGGCCATCAGCGACACGTAGAGGTCCTCGGCCGGCGTCTCCCGGACACCGGGGGTGCCAATGGGGTCCGTGCTGCGCTCGTAGTAGTTGAGCCGCGGCTTCAGTTCGGAGACCTTGCCGCCCGGGGACGTCACTTCAATGCGCGCCGCCACGTAGGTGCGGTGGGGCTCCTCGCCGCTGACCAGGCCCAGGTACTTCATCTGGTAGCCGCCCAGCTCGATGACCTGCCCCTTCTTCAGCGTGCCGGAGGTGTGCTTCACGTACGCGGAGGACGCGGCCACCGCGACGATGATGAGCACGATGCCCAGGTGCACCACGTAGCCGCCGAAGCGGCGCTGGGCCTTGAGCGCGCTGGTGGTCAGCGCGGCGACGAAGCCTTCCTTGCGCTCGGACATGCGCACCCGCACCGGCGCCACCAACTCCCGCACGGTGATGACGGTGACGAAGCCCGCCAGCCCGAAGGTCATCAGCGGGTACACGCCGCGCAGGCCCGCCGCGAAGCACGCCGCCGTCACCACCAGCCCCACCACGGAGGGGATGATGAACTGCCGGCGCAGCGTGGCCGGATCCGGCTTGCCCCAGGGAAGCACCGGGCCCACGCCCATCAGGAAGAGCACCGCGATGCCGCCCGGCACCGCCATCTTGTTGAAGTACGGCTCGCCCACGCTCACGCGCACGCCGCGGACCGCCTCGGAGATGAGCGGGTACAGCGTGCCCAGCAGCACCGTGAAGGTGATGGCGACGAACACCAGGTTGTTCACCAGGATGCTCGCCTCGCGAGACAGCGGCGAGGCCAGCTGGCCTTCCGGCACCAGCAGCGGACCGCGCACCGCTAGCAGGCCCACGCACAGCACCAGCAGGAAGCCCAGGAACACCAGGAAGGTGGGCCCGATGTCGGACTGGGTGAACGAGTGCACCGAGTTGAAGATGCCCGAGCGCGTCATGAACGTGCCCAGGATGGTGAGCACAAAGGACGCGAGCGCGAGGCTGAGCGTCCACAGCTTCAGCATCCGCTTGCGCTCCTGCACCATGGTGGAGTGCATGAACGCCGTCGCCGTCAGCCAGGGCAGGAAGGACGCGTTCTCCACCGGATCCCACGCCCAGTAGCCGCCCCAGCCCAGCACGGCATAGGCCCACCAGGCGCCCAGGATGATGCCAATGGACAGGAAGAGCCACGCCACCAGCGTCCAGCGCCGCAGGGGCGCCATCCACGCTTCGCCAATCTCGCCGCGCAGCAGGCCCGCCACCGCGACGCCGAAGGGCACCGTCATGCCGACGTAGCCCAGGTAGAGCATGGGCGGGTGGATGACCATCAGGATGTGGTTCTGCAGCAGCGGGTTGGGGCCGGGGCCGTCCGCTGGCACTGGGGACACCGCGCCCCAGGGGTTGGCCGGGCCCGCGATGAGGAAGGCGAAGAAGACGCCCACCGCCAGCATGGTGCCCAGCGCCAACTGCATGTACCGCGCGTGCTCGCGCCGGTGGATGTAGGCGAAGGCGGCGATGTAGCCGCCCATGATGAGGCCCCAGAAGAGGATGGACCCCTCCAGGGCGCTCCACAGCGAGACGATGGTGTAGACCAGCGGCGTGGCCCGGCTGCCCACCTGCGCCACGTAGCGCACGCTGAAGTCGTGCGTGACGAGCGCGTGGACCATCACCAGGTTGGAGCCGACCATGCAGGCGGCGAAGCCCCACACCGCGCGCAGCACCCACGGGAAGCCTGCGTCACTTCGACGCAGGCCGCTCACCAGGCCCACGAGCGCTCCGAAGGTCGCGAACGCGAGCCCTCCGAGCACGAGGCCGTAGCCAACGGTTCCGTTCACTTCGCACCCATGGCGGTGGCGTCGGAGAGCGTCTCCTGCCACTGACGAGGATCCTCACCCTCCTTGGGGGCGCGGTACTCGTTGGAGTGGTTCACCATCAGCCGGTTGGAGCTGAAGACGCCGGACTTGTCGTAGGTGCCTTCCACGACGACGCCAATCTTGTCGCGGAACATCTGCGGCGGCGTCTCCGTCGCGCGGACCAGCACGCTGGGCGCGCCTTCCTTGACGTCATCCGCCACGCGGAATTGCAGGGTGGTGTGCTCGGCGTTCCACTGGATGCTGCCTGCCTCCACCACGCCACCCAGGCGGATGGTGGCCGAGTACGCCTTGTCACCCTGGCCCAGCATCTCCGACGGGCTCCAGTAGTAGACGAGGTTCTCACCGATGTTGCCGAAGGCCACGAATCCCAGGCCGGCCCCCGCGACGAGCAGGGCCCCCAGGGCGATCAGACGGTTGCGAGCGACGGGGGACATGGCGACTCACTCCTTGGCGTCGGTGGGGGCTTTGGGCCGACGAACCCACAGGGACACAGCGTAGAGAACGAGCATGGCGACTGTAATGCCGTAGCAGGCCCAGACATAGCCCCAGCCGCCAACGATGCGGCCGCTGCCCACCTGTCCCGGCGCCGCCGCGAGGATCCACAGCATCTGCGTGGAAAGCGTCATCATGTTCAGGCCACCCTCGTGGAGTTGGCGCCACCCGCGGCGGCGAGGTCCGACGGCAGCGCATCCGGGAGGGCCACCTCCGCCTGGCGCTCGGCCAGGGCCTGGCGGTAGCGCAGCACCAGGAACCAGATGGTGAGGAACAGCATGCCGAAGGCCGACACTCGCAGGGCGAGCGTCATCTCCGGGTCCACCGTCTTCGGCGTGGACTGCACCTGGTGCAGGCTGCGCCACCAGCGCACGGAGAACCAGACGATGGGCAGGTTGATGGCGCCGATGATGGCCACCACCGAACTCCACGTGGCGCGCTTTTCCGGGTCCTCCACGAAGCGCCGCAGCACCAGGTAGCCGGTGTACGTCACCAGCATGATGGCCTGCGAGGTCAGGCGCGGGTCCCACGACCAGTAGACGCCCCAGGTCGGCCGGCCCCAGATGGCGCCGGTAATCATCCCCGCGGTGCCCAGCACCAGGCCAATCTCCGCGGATGCCTCGGCGGCGGCATCCAGCTTCCAGCTCGCCTTCATGAGGTAGCTGATGGCCACCACGAAGTTGATGGCCATGGCCACCATGGCCACCCACTGGAGCGGGACGTGGACGTACATGATGCGCTGCACGTCACCCATCTCACGGTCAGGCGGTGCCCACGCCAGTCCCAGCCACCACCCCGCGGCGAGAACGACCAGCGCCAGCGCCGGCAGGCCCCACTTGATGAACTTTCCCATCCGTCAGTCCTCGATGATCCGCGGGAACAGCAAGAAGCCTACGCCCCAATAAATCAGATTGAATCCGCCTAAAAGCCCCGCCCATGAGTCAAACTGACGCATGGGGTCTCCCTGAAGTACGAGCGTGGTCGCCTTGGCCGCAGAGAGGAGGGCTGGGATGACCAGCGGGAACAATAGCAACGGCAGGAGCACATCCCGTGCCCGGGCATTGCTCGAAATCGCGGCGTAGACGGTTCCTGGGGCGCTCAAGGCCAGGCTGCCGAGCAGGAGGATGAGCCCCAGGTCCGCCATGCTGGTGACGATGCGCACCCCGTAAAGGGCCACCATGACGGGCACCAGCAGGACGCCCAGGGCCGTCAGCAGCAGGGTGTTGCCCAGGGCCTTGGACAGGAAGATGGCGCGGGCGTCGGCGGGGGCCAGCCGGATGCCGTCCATGCACGCGTTCTCCGACTCGACGCGGAACGACTCGCCCAGGGCGAGCACGCTGGCGAAGAGGATGGCCAGCCAGAAGTAGCCGCCGGCGTTCTTCTCCAGCAGCTTCGTGTCGGGGCCCAGCGCGAAGGAGAACATCAGCAGCGTGGCCAGCGCGAAGAAGATGATGGCGTTGAGGCGCGCGCGGGTGCGCCACTCGATGAGCAGGTCCTTGCGCAGCAGCGCGAGGGTCGCCGTCAAAAGGCCGATGGGGCGGGGACGCGAGGTGCTCATGCCGCCACCGCCCGGCCTTCCTGCAGGTGAAGGCGTTCTTCACACAGCGTCAGGCCTTGCTCGATGAGGTGGGTGGCCAGGATGACGGTGACGCCGCTGGTCTTGAGCTCCGCGATGATGGCCTCCATGTCGCGGATGCCCGCGGGGTCCAGCTCGCCGAAGGGCTCGTCGAGCAGCGCGATGGAAGGCGCCTTGAGCAACAGGCGG
This sequence comes from Myxococcus sp. AB056, assembly GCF_006547365.1. Classification (NCBI taxonomy): domain Bacteria; kingdom Pseudomonadati; phylum Myxococcota; class Myxococcia; order Myxococcales; family Myxococcaceae; genus Myxococcus; species Myxococcus sp. AB056. The sequence goes on from NZ_VHLB01000111.1 coordinate 12,071, forward strand.
GCAATCGCCAGGCGCTTGCGCATGCCGGCGCTGAAGCTGCGGACCGGGCTGTCGGAGCGGCGGCTGAGCCCCACCCGGGTCAGCTCGTCGCTGGCGGCGTCCGCAGGCGAGGGCAGTCCCAGGAGCCGGGCCAGCACCGTGAGGTTCTGGTGCGCGGTGAGGTCCTCGTAGAGGAAGCTGGCGTGCGACAGCAGCGCCACGTCACGGCGCACCGCGTCGCGCTCCACCACTGCGTCGCGGCCGAGCACTTCCACCCGGCCCGCGGTGGGGCTCAGGGCGGTGGCCAGCAGGCGCAACAGGGTCGTCTTCCCGGAACCATTGTGGCCGGTGAGCAGCAGCGAGCGTCCGGCGGGGAGCGCGTACGTGAGACGCGCCAGGGCCCACCGGCGGCCATACCGCTTGCTGACGTCATGCAGGGCAAGCGCGGGGGCGGCGGAGAGGGGAAGCATCGGCGGGGGCGTTCGTATCCGGAAACCAGAACGTCCACCAGTGAAACCCAAGATGGTGGCCTGGACGGAGAAAGGGCGAGCCCGTCGGGAGGAAAGGTTTTCCTCCCCATGTGGTCGGAGGTGCCCGCCGGGGGGCTCCGGGGTTCCACGGAGGGGAACGTCCACTGCTCACCACGCGACCCGTTCGGACGGCTGGCCCTCTCGACTGCCCGGTCCAGGGTGCCCAACCTCCCTCCTGGCACCTCCCCTGCAACGGTGCGCGGGCATGCGAGGCGGACTCAGCTGATCCGCGCGGAGGGCGTGAATGGCGACGGGCAAGGTGTTGCGTAGAGCGGTCAAGGCGGCGGCGGCGGGGATGATCCATTACAGCGGAATGCGGCGGGCAATGGCCGCGTATCGGCGCTCCCAGTCTGGCGGGAGGCGCATCCTCATCGTGAGCTACCACCGCGTGGTGAGCGACTTCACCGGGGAGCTGCAGCGCTCGATTCCCGGGCTGCTTATCTCCCAGGAGACCTTCCGCCGGCACCTGGAGGAGGCGCACGCGGCGGGCTTCGAGCTGGCCTCCATTGGTGACGCGGTGGACGTCATGAATGGCCGCCGGGTGGCGAAGAAGGACTTGTGCGTCGTCACGTTCGACGACGGCTACCGCGACGTCTACCGGTACGCCTATCCGGTGCTCAAGGAGATGGGCGTTCCGGCCATCACCTATCTGCCCACGGCGTTCATCAGCACCGACAAGCGCTTCAACCACGACCGGCTGTTCCACCTGCTGCGCCGGGTCCAGGAGCGCCGCTTCCGGCCGCTCTACGACTCGCTGCCCGCGCCCGCGCTGCAACTGCTGGGGCCCATCCTCTCCGGGCAGAAGACGGTGTCGGCGTCGCTGGACGACTTCATCGGCGAGCACCCCACGCGCGTGCTGACGGAGATCATCGACGCGCTGGAGCAGCAGCTCGGCGGCGGCGCGGACCTGGTGCCGGAGCAGGGCGACATCATGAACTGGGACGAGGTGCGCCGCATGGCGCGCGACGGCTTCGAGTTCGGCGCGCACACGCTGGGCCACACGGTGCTGACGCTGGAGCCGCAGGAGGTGGTGGAGCGCGAAATCCTGGAGTCCAAGCGCGCCATCGAGCGCGAGGTGGGCATCACCGTGCGCGACTTCGCCTACTGCAACGGCTGGTACTCGGACGAGGTCATCCGCGTGCTGTCGGCCAACGGCTTCCGTTCCGGTGTCACCACGGAGGACCTGCCCAATCGTATTGGCGGTGACCCGTTCACCCTCAAGCGCAAGGTGCTGTGGGAGAACTTCAGCCTGGGCATGCTCGGCGACTATTCGTCGGCGCTCACCGGCTGCCAGCTGGATGACTGCTTCGGGGTGCTGGGCATGAGCAGCCCGGTGCCGGGGAAGCGCCCCCATTTCATCAGCGCCCCCACCGTGGGAAACCAGTTGAGCAGTGCCCCGGTGCGGGTGAGCCCCAAGCCAGCGACCAGTAACGAAATCGTGTTGGGTCCGGAGACCGCCACGACCATCCAGGAGGCTCCGTGAGCGGAGGTTCCACGTCGGCAGCGTCCGGGGGCTCGTTCCTCGGGCGCGCCGGCCCCTTGGTGTTGGCTCGGCTGTTCACCGCCGGGCTGACGCTGTCCATTCCCCTCGTGCTCGCCCGGGTGCTGAACCTGGACGACTACGGGACGTACTACCAGCTGTTCCTCATCGCCACGACGCTCTACTACGTCCTGCCGTTCGGCGTGGTGCAGAGCCTCTACTACTTCCTGCCTCGCGCGGACGCGAAGCGGCCCTTCCTGGGGCAGACGCTGCTGTTCATGTCCGCCATGGGCCTGGTGGGCGCGGGTGCGGTGTGGGCGCTGCTCGGGTATGTGGCGGGCTGGTTCTCCAATCCCGCGCTGGCCGAGTACCGCCTGCCGCTGGCCGCGTACACCGCCTTTCTGCTGGGGAGCTTCCCGCTGGAGGTGTCCCTCACCTCGCAGGGCCGCACGAAGGCGTCCGCGGTCGTGTACTTGATATCGGACGCGGTGCGGGCCTCGGTGATGGTGGTGCCGCCACTCCTGGGCGCCTCGCTCTACGGAATGATGATGGCGGTGGCGGCCTTCGCGGCGCTTCGCTACCTGGCGACGTGGGTGGTGTCGCTGCGCGGCGCCACCGGCCCCTTGGTGGACCGCCAGCGCTTCCGCGAGCAACTGACCTACGCGGCGCCGTTCGGCGCGGCGATGCTCTTGGCCATTCCCCAGCAGAACGCGCACCTGTACGCGGTGGCGGGCGCGGTGGCGCCGGCGCTGTACGCGCTCTATCGCGTCGGCTGTTTCCAGTTGCCGGTGGTGGACCTCTTGTACACGCCCACCAGCGAGGTGCTGATGGTGCGGCTGGGCGAGCTGGAGCGCGAGGGCCGCCTGGAAGAGGGCGTGGAGGCCTTCCGCGAAGCAGCCGGAAAGCTGGCCTACTTCTTCCTGCCTTTCGCGGCGTTCCTCTTCTCGGCGGCGCCGGAGTTTATCGGGGCGATGTTCGGTGAGAAGTTCCTGCCCGCGGTGCCCGTCTTCCGCATCAGCGTGCTGGGTGTGGTGCTCTCCATCCTCCCCATGGACGGGACGCTGCGCGCCCGGGGGCAGACGCGGGCCATCTTCGCGTCCTACGCGGTGAAGGCGGCGGTGACGGTGCCGCTGGTGTGGTTGGGGGTGAAGCACTTCGGGCTGATGGGCGGCATCGGCTCGTGGGCGGTGGCGGAGGTGGTGGGCAAGGCCATGCTGCTGGCCCGGGTGCCCGCGGCGCTGTCCACGCCGGAGCGGAAGCTGGGCGTGGCGGACGTGATTCCCTGGCAGTCGTTGGGCAAGGCCACGCTGGCGGCGTGCGCGGCGGCGGCGGCGGTGTTCGTCCTGCGGGCTGGTGCCCACGGGGCCTGGGCGCACCTGCCCACGGGCTTCCTGTGGCGCGTGCTGCCTCTGGCGGTGGCCGGGGCACTGTTCTTCATCGGATACCTGGTGGTGCTGCACTTCACGGGGGTGCGACCGCTCAGCCTGATCGCGGGGCTGCGAGCCCGAAGGGTGGGGTAGCGCACTTCCCTCCCTGCGGGGCGGTACCTAGTTTGGTGCGGGTTGGAACAAGGGGATTGGGAGGCGTGATGGGTGTCGACGCGATGACGTTGTACCGGCTCGCGCGCGGGCTGAAGAAGCGGGGCGTGCCCCTGCTGCCAGCCGTCCTGCGCAAGGCCATCTACTATCTGCACAGTTCATACATCCCCGAGGACGCGGAGATCGGCGAGGGGACACAGCTGGGCTACGGCGGCATTGGCGTGGTCATCCACAAGGCCTCGCGGATTGGACGCAACTGCCTCATCTCGCAGCAGGTGACCATCGGCGGGCGCTCGGGCATCGAGGGTGCTCCCGTCATCGGTGACTACGTGCGCATGGGCGCGGGCGCGAAGATCCTGGGCAACATCCACATCGGTGACTTCGCCGTCATTGGCGCCAACGCGGTGGTGGTGAAGGACGTGGCTCCGGGCACGGTGGTGGCCGGGGTGCCCGCGCGGGTCATCCGGCAGGACCCGGATCCGCTCGGGACGTACCAGCGCGAGATGGGGGAGCTGCCGCCCCGTGTGTCGCTGGTGTCCGTGCAGTCGTCTTCCACGCTGCGCCAGTAGTCCGCGGGAGTCACATCGATGCGCGTGCTCCTCGTCGGGGATTACCCGCCGCCTCATGGTGGCGTCGCGGTTCATGTTCAACAACTTCATGGCTACCTGCGCGGCTGCGGGGTCGACGTGAAGGTGCTCGATATCGGGAAGGGGGGCCGGCCGGCTCCGGATGTCATCCCGGCTCGCGGCGCCGCACCGTTCGCCCTGTGGCTCGCGCGGCACGTCGCCACCGGGTGGACGATTCACGTCCACACCAGTGGCAACAACCCGAAGTCCTGGGTGCTGGCGGGGATGGTGGGAAGCCTGCCTGGGCCGAAGTCTCCCCGGGTCATCACCCTCCACTCGGGACTGCTGCCGGACTACCTCGCCGAGTCCGACGCGCGTCGGAACTTCGCGCGCGTGGCGCTTGCGGGCTACTCGCGGGTGGTCGCCGTGTCCGACGCCGTGAAGTCCGCGCTAGTGGGCTGCGGCGTGCCCGCGGAGAAGATCGACGTGCTCCCGGCCTTCTGCGCCTCGCAGGTGCGGCCGGGGCCCGTTCCATCAGCGGCGGAGGCCGCGCGCTCCCGGCGGCGGGTGCTGCTGTCCATGGCGCACCATCCGTCGCCCGTCTACGGGCGTGCGTTGATGTTCAAGGCCCTGCGCGAGCTGGCGCAGACGTGGCCGGACGTGGGCCTGGCGCTCTTCGGTCCGGGCCTGGACTCCGAGGCGTTCATCCGCGATGTCCGCGAAGCGCGCGTAGCGGGCCACCTGGAGGTGCTGGGGGAGCTCGAGCACTCCGCTGCGTTGGGGCTCATCGCGCGCAGCGACGCTTTCGTGCGGCCCACCACACATGACGGGGACTCCATCTCCGTGCGCGAGGCGCTGACGCTGGGAGTGCCCTGCGTGGCCAGCGATGTCTGCGTCCGGCCCGAGCCCACCCGCGTGTTCGCCGCGGGCAATGCCGGGGAGCTGGCGCGGGTGATTCGCGAGGCCGTGGCGGCAGGGCCCATGCATGTGCCCCAGGTGGATGCGGGGCCGGAGCTGCTCTCGCTGTACGGGGAGCTGTCCTCCAACAACGGTTTGAAGTCGCCACACGAACAAGGTTCAGGCCTGGGGGAGACGAGACATGCGGCGCAGTGATGAGCTGGACCTCGCGCGCAGGGCATTGCGCGGTCGTGACCTGGTGGTGTTCTCCAACGACTGGGATGGGGACCCGCTGTCGAAGGTCCACATCATGCGGATTCTCTCCCGGGAGAACCGCATCCTCTGGGTGAACAGCATCGGCAACCGCGCGCCGAAGGCCAACGCGCATGACGTGAAGCGCATCTTCGACAAGCTGGGCCGCTTCACCGAAGGCGTCCGCGAGGTGGAGCCCAACATCCACGTCCTGTCGCCGCTGGCCATTCCCTTCTATGGCTCGGAGCTGGTGCGCGGCGCCAACCGGCAACTGCTGCGGCTCCAGGTGCTGCGGGCGATGAAGAAGCTGGGCTTCCAGAAGCCCATCTCCTGGAGCTTCCTGCCCGCGTCCGCGCCGGTGTCCGGCACGCTGGGCGAGGAGTTCGTCATCTACCACTGTGTGGACGAGTTCGCCGCCTTCAGCGACACCAATGGCCGCCACATCGCGGAGCTGGAGGAGCGGCTGCTCAAGCGCGCCGACCTCTGCATCACCTCCGCCGAGCGGCTGCGGGAGAACAAGGCCCGCGTCAATCCGCGCACGGTGCTGGTGCGGCATGGCACCGACTTCACCCACTTCGTGAAGGCGTGCGACCCGGCCACGACGATTCCCGCGGACATCGCCCGTCTGCCCAAACCCATCATCGGCTTCTTCGGGCTGGTGGCGGACTGGGTGGACCAGGAGGCCATCATCGCAACGGCCCGCGCCCATCCGGAAGGCTCGGTGGTCATCATTGGCAAGACGACGCCGGACTGTGATGACTCCGCGCTGCGCGCCGAGCCGAACATCCACATGCTGGGCCGCAAGCCGTACGCGGACCTGCCCGGCTACAGCAAGGCATTCGACGTGGCGCTGATGCCGTTCAAGGTTAGCGAGCTGACGCTCAACGCCAATCCGCTCAAGGTGCGTGAGTATCTGGCGTCCGGCCTGCCCGTGGTGTCCACGGACCTGCCGGAGGTCCGCAAGGTGGGGCTCTGCAAGATTGCCAAGGACACCGAGGACTTCGTGCGCAAGGTGGACGAGTGTCTGGCGGACAAACCCGGTCCGAACCGCGAGCGCGCCGAGCGCATCTTCGGCGAGAGCTGGGACGCGCGCGTGGATGAGATTCGCCACCACGTGGGCGCGGCGCTCATGGCGGACGGCAAGGCACTCTGACGTACCGCCCGCCTAGGCACGGGCTTCGCGGCCCGCAAGCGCCCGCTCCAGGTGGGCGTAGCGGCGGGCCACCCGCGCGTAGTCCGCCGGTGCCACGGTGGGCTGCGCGTGGGTCCGCGTGAGGTCGGCCTTCGCCTCCAGGTACTCGGTGGCGGAGACGCCTCCGTCCTGTTCCATCAGGCGCGCTGCGTCCTCGTCCGACAGGCCCAAGGGGATGCCCAGGCGCTCCTGCATCTGCTGGCGCAGGGCCTGGTCCAGCTCGGGTAGCAACTCCTTCTCCACCTTCGCGCGGCGCATCAGCCAGCCCATGCTGCGCACGTACTCCAGCGCGGACCGGTGGCGCTCCACGCGCAGCGGGCGCGGCGCTCCGAAGCGTGTGCCTCGCGACACGACGTAGAGCAGACCCACCGCCAGCACCTGCGCCGTGAAGACCCAGATGCCACGGGAGAAGGGGGGCGGCGGCGCGAGCTGGTGGTGGTACTCGTCGAACAGCAGGGGCCCTCGGGCAGCCAGCGCTTCCCAGAAGCGCAGATTGTCCAGCAGCTCCAGGCGCCGGTTCTCCAGCAGGTCCGAGCCGGCAAGCACGTACACCTCGCCCTTGCCCATGGCCCTGCGCCACACCGCCACCGCGCCGCCCATACCAGCGACGGGCACGGCGTCATCGTGGTCCATGCGCAGGCCCCGGTCCTGGGAGATTCGAAGCTGGGAGAGTCCGTGGAGGGGACCCACGGGCAGCCATACGTCCACGGTGGTCCCGCCCACGTCGGACAGCGTTGAGTCCAGTCCACGGCTGCTGGCGGGTAGCATCAGCCCGGACTCCAGATGCAGCCATCCCTCGAGCGCCCCTTGATGTTTCCCCAGCTCGCGGGGCGACAGGTACACGAGCGTCCCGCCTTCCTGGACGAAGCGTTCCAGCTCAGTGACTTCTTCCGTCGTCACGGGCCGACCCTCGGGGGCCGCGAGCACCACGGTGCGCGTATCAGGGGGAATGGCTTCGAGCGGCGTCAGCAGCGTGTCCACGGCGCGGCCCCCCTCGCGGAGGTACAGATAGAGCGCGCGAGCACCCTGCGGCGCCGTGTTCTCCACAGTGGGCACTGGTGAGTCAGGCGCGTCCGTGCGCGTGGACAGGCCCACCGCCAGGGCCAGCGCGATGAGCACTCCGAAGAAGACGACGGCCCGGGTGTTCGTCACCGTGCGCCCTCCGTGGCCAGGGTTCCATTCAGCGACTCGACCTCGGTGACGAAGCGGGCGGCTTCCTCCTGCGCCACCGGCGCGAGCGAATAGAAGGTCCGGTCGTACCAGCCCATCAGCCGCTCCACCTCGCGCACCAGCGCCGCGGACGCGCCGCGGCCGGGCAGCTCCGCCGCAAGCTCACGGTTCGTTCGCACACGGTCTGGCCGGGCCAGCCGCCGCTCCTCCAGTGCGGACAGCAGGCTCAACAACCCTTCCCGGATGGCTTCGCGTGCATCCGTGGAGAGCGCCGCCCGGGCCCTGCGCAGGTGTTCGGCCGGAGAGTCCAGGACCAACGGCTCCGCGTTCGCTGCGGAGGAAGCGGAGACATGCGCCGCCTTGCGTCCACGCCGCGCACGGAGCCGGAGCACGCTCCACAGGATGAGCGCGAGCGCCAGCCCCAGCATCACCGCGCGCGTGGCCACCGCGAAGCCCTGGGCTTCCCTGGATTCGAAGAGGCCCTCCAGCCACGCCGTCACCTCCCGCATGATGCGCTTCAACGCATCGCCGTGCCGCTGACGCGCGCGGGCGAACTCGGGCCGGTCGAGGATGGCCTCCAGCCGCTCGGGTTCTGTCGGTGGGGGCGGGACGGCGCTGGGGCTGTTCGCCAACGCCTGTACGTCGCAGGCCTCCTTCAGGAATCGCGCGATCTGCTCCGCTCGCTCGGGGGCGGTGTCCCCGTCCTGGGCGGGAGGCAGCGGGATTCCGCCCAGGCGTGCTGACAGCGTGCTCACTTCATCGGCGAATCCGGCCTGGCGGTGTTCGGCCGTCTCGCGCAGGTCCAGCGTGATGTCCTCGCGCTCGGCGCAGGGCAGGGAGGCCAGCAGCAGGAGGAGGGGCAGGCTCGGCACGGTGGAGTCCCGGGGGCGCCGTCAAATGGCGGGCGTCATCGTGTTGAGCTGGTGCTCCAGGTCCAGCGCTTCGCGGCGCACGCGCATGTCCAGGTAGAAGAGCGCGCAGAAGACGAAGTTGATGGGCGTGAAGAAGGACTGCGCCACCGTCTGCAGCAGCTCCACCGGGACGAGCAGGAGCTGCGGCGTGCGGGCCATGGTCCCCGGGTCGAAGGGGCTGCCGTAGGGCATCATCGCCAGCCACGAGGGCAACCCGGAGACGAGCTGGACGGAGATGAGGATGAGACTCACCACGGTGAAGAGAATCATCGCCCGCACCATCACCCGCCCCATGAAGCCCGGCTCCACGCGGCCCGACAGGAGCTGACCGGAGCGCCGGAACGTCTCCCAGGCGCCCAGGTCCTCCATGGCCAGCACCGGGGGCACCAGCAGGAAGCGCAGCATGTACCAGAGCGCCGCGGCCAGCAGTCCCAGGCTCGCGAGCAACGCACCGACCACGCCCAGCACGACGGCCAGGGTGCTGGAACCCGAGGTCACTCCGACGGCGATGCCGATGACCGCGAGGATGAGTCCGGGCAGCATGAGCGCCATCGTCACCAGCGTGGACCAGCCGAGCGACAGCAGGTACACCCCGGTCAGCGTGCCCAGCCGCGAGAAGCTCCGGCGCAGTGCATCCGCGGGACGGACCGGCTCTCCCAACTGGGAGGTGAGGACGTAGCGGGACGCGGCCAGGGTGGCCAGCCAGTACGTCCAGACGAGGAACAGGAACAGGCCCATCCACAGCGCGATGGTGATGCTCGCTTGCGGCAGCATGACCGCCGGGTCCAACTGGGCGCGCGACTCCGCGTCTCCCGTGTAGAGCAGTGGCGCCACCCGTTGGCCAATCACCAACGTCGCCTTGGTCGCGATGTAGTTCACCAGCGTGAAGCCGAAGCTCAGCAGGAAGAGGGGCTTCAGGTGGGAGCGCCAGAAGGTGGCGGCACGGTCAATCATCTCCCCCATGGCGAGGGGGCGCAGCGCGGCGACAGCGGGAGTGGAGCTCACGGGGTGCGCAGCATATCCCGCCCGGCGCACGCGGCCAGCAGGCTCCGAGCCGCCGCCGTCGGGTCGTCGGCCTCCAGGACGGACGAGATGACCGCGAAGCCCGCCGCGTCCGGCAGCGTCACCGCGCGCGCGGGGATGATTCCGCCCAGGGCCAGCGCGGGGCAGGGCAACGCCGCGGCCAGGGCGCTGAACCCCTCCGGCCCGAGGGAAGGCCGTGTGTCTCCCGGCTTGGAACCGGGAGCGAACACTGGGCTCACCAGGGCGAGGTCCGCGCCTCGGGCCGCATGGGCCTCCGCCACGTCATGCACGGCGGCGCTGATCCACCTCCCGGCGGGAAGGTGAGGGCGGACGTCCATGGGAGAAGGGCCATGGGCGGGAAGGTGGACATGGGCGCCGACGAGCAGCGCCACGTCGACACGCCCATTGATGAAGAGCGGGTTGCCACGTGGGTGGCACAACGCGGCCAGCTCCCGCGCCTCGTCGAGGAAGCGGCGCCCGGTGGCCTCGGGGTGGCGGTGCTGGACGGCCACCTCGGGCCCGGCGTTGAGCGCCCGGGCGAGCGCCCACCGCAGCCGTTCGGACGGCAGGCGCCAGTCGGTGATGACGACGAGCCGGGGAAGGGTGGAAGGCACCACCGTGCGCCCCCGGACGTCAGTGGTGGACGAGCCCGTCAATCGGGCTGGACGCGGAGCCGTAGGCCTTTCGCGGGATGCGGCCCGCCAGGTACGCGTCGCGGCCGGCCTCCACCGCCTTCTTCATGGCCACGGCCATGCGCACCGGGTCCTGCGCGCCGGCGATGGCGGTGTTCATCAGCACCGCCTCCACGCCCAACTCCATGGCGATGGCCGCGTCGGACGCCGTGCCCACGCCCGCGTCCACGATGACGGGGACCTTCACCGTCTCCAGGATGAGGCGGATGTTGTGCGGATTGCGGATGCCCAGGCCGCTGCCGATGGGCGCCGCCAGCGGCATCACGGCCGCGCAGCCCGCGTCCTCCAGCTTGCGGGCGGTGATGGGGTCGTCACTGGTGTAGGGCAGCACGGTGAAGCCCTCCTTCACCAGGATGCGGGCCGCCTTCACCGTCTCCTCGACGTCCGGGTAGAGCGTCTTCTCGTCGCCGAGCACCTCGAGCTTCACCCACTTGCTCATGCCCAGCTCCTCGGCGAGCCGGCAGGTGCGGACCGCGTCATCCGCCGTGTAGCAGAGCGCCGTGTTGGGGAGCAGGCGCAGGCGGTTGCGGTCAATCCAGTTCATCAGCGACGCCTCGCCCGTGGCCTTGAGGTCCAGGCGGCGCACGGCCACGGTCACCATCTCCGTGCCGGAGGACTCGTGGCAGCGCTGCATGATGTCGTGGCTGGGATACTTCCCCGTGCCGAGGATGAGCCGGGAGCTGAACGTCACTCCGGCGATGGTGAAAGGCTTGTCCTGGATGCTCATGTGCGGACTCCTGGCTAGCCGCCGCCGACGAAGGTGACGATTTCCACGCGGTCTCCCGCCTGGAGGTGGTGTTCGGGGTGGCGGGCGCGGCGCACCACCTCCGCGTTCACTTCCACGGCGACGCCGGGGCCGCCCACTTGAAGCGACTCTAGCAGCGCCGAAAGGGTGGTGCCTTCCGGCACCTCGTGCGTCTCTCCGTTGACCCAGACCTGCATGGCCTCACGGCTCCTTGCGACGACGGGACCTGGGCACGCACTACAAGGGTGACTCCGCGCTGTCAACGCGCTCGCAGGCCCGTACGCCCGCTACCGTCACCGGTATACTCGGGGACGTGCTCGTTCGTTGGACGGCGGGGCGGATGTGGGCAGCGCCTCCCAGGATGACGGGGGCGTGGTGCGACACGGACGGAGGGAATTGAGATACCGACCACACGCCCCATGAAGAGACTTCTCGCGAGCGCATCCTTCTCCATCTGCGTGGCCATGGCGTGCACGCCGGACGCCATCGATTTCACGGGCAAGACGTGCGAGGACGCACGGGATTGCCCGCCGCCGTACGTCTGTGTCGCGGCGAGGCCAGGGGAAGGGCGCACCTGTGAAGTGCTGGGACTGCCGGGAGTGCCGGACGGCGGTGACGCCGGGCCCGTGCCCACGTGGTGCGAGGACATCCAGCCCATCTTGGCGGCGAGCTGCGTGAGTTCGTGCCACGGCGCCGATACGAGCAGCAGCGGCGTGACGTCATTCCGCCTGGACTACTACGCGCCCGAGGAGGGAGGTATCCCAGGCGCGCACGCAATGGCGGCGCGAATCCAGGCGCGCGCGTACGTGTTCCAGGACATGCCGCCGCCGGGGAGTCCGGTACCCATGCCGACGGCACAGGAGCGCGAGCGCATCGCGCGGTGGGCGCGAGAAGGCGCGCCGCTGTGCGCGGACGGCGGTCTCTAGCCGTTCTTGCGGCTGGGCCCGGTATCTCCGTTTTCTGCCCTTGTTCCCTGGCAGGGCAGGCAGGCGGCCATGCGCCCCGTGGTCCGCCGTGCGCCCCTAAGGCATCCGTGTGCGCCAGACAACCCCTGTTCAAGGGAGGGGGGAGCACCCAGTTTCTGCCCAACGCCGGGGGAAACGCTCTCTCGGCCGCAAGTGAGTGAGGGGGAAACCTTCTCCCAATTCCACGTGAAAGGAGCAGGAACAAATGCGCAAGCTCATGATGGCGGTCACTGCGGTTGCGGGTATGTCGTTGGTCGTCACTGGCTGCAGCAAGCGCGACAACGTCGAGTCGCAGCGCCAGGACGTCGCCGAGGCTCAGGCGGAGGCGCAGCAGGAGACGGCGGAGATTCGTCAGGACGCGCGGGAGGACATCGCCAGCACGCAAATGGAGGCCCAGGAGGACATCGCTGGGACGCAGCGTGAGGCCGCCGAAGAGATCGCCAGCGCGCAGCAGGACGTCCAGGACGAGCGCCAGGACCTGGCCGAGGCCGAGGCTGATCGCCGGACGGACCTGAATGACGACATGGCCCTGGGTGGCTCCGGCGCGGCGGGTGCCACCGCTGCCGCGAGCAGCGTCAGCGGCCGCGTGCTCTCCACCGGCAACGATGAGCTGACCGTGGTCGACACCAGCAACAACAAGCAGCTCGAGCTGAAGACGAACGACCAGACGCGCATCCTGCACAACAACCAGCCGCTGAAGCTGGATGACATTGAAGAGGGTGCCCAGGTCCGCGCCTCGTATGTCCGGGACGGCAAGGACATGGTGGTGCGCGAGCTGACCGTGACGCAGCCGGTGCAGAAGAAGAAGTAGTAGTCAACGCGTCGAGCGCAGCGGGCGGCTCGTTTCCTCACGGACCGCTCAGAGACGGCCTCCGCTTCGTCGGGGGCCGTTTCCTTTTTTTCCTGAATCCGTGCTGGGAGGTTGGAAGGGTGTGTCGGACGTGGGTGGTAGGAGGGATGCGTGAGGTTTTCTCACGCCTTCCCAACCCAGGGGAGGACTTCCTGCCCAGGAGGCATCACCCGAGATGTCCACTCACCCCCCAGAGCCGCCCGCTTCAAAGCCATTCATTCTCTTCACCACCGGGGCCACGGCGTATGAGTTGATCCGCTACCTCGGGGCACGGGGCTCCGGAGAGCTGCTGCTCGCCCGGCGGCACTATGCGGGCGTCCCCGGCGACCTCGTGCTCATCAAACGTTTGCAGGACGTCGGAGACGCGCAGGGGCGTGCGCGCCTGCGCGAAGAGGTCAAGCTGCTGATGCGGCTCAGCCACCCGGCCATCGTGCAGGTGTTCCTGGTGCGGGTGCATGAAGGATTGCCCCACCTGGTCATGGAGCACGTGGACGGAAAGTCCCTGGAGACGCTCATCAGCTACGCGGCGCTGCGGCGCCGGCCCTTCTCGGAAGCGTTCGCCGCCTATGTGGGCGCGGAAGTGGCGGATGCGCTGCACCATGCCCATACGCTGGAAGACGCCCGGGGTCGTCCATTGGGCATCGTCCACCGGGATGTGTCGCCGCGGAGCCTGCGTCTGGACGCGCGTGGCCATGTGAAGCTGTCTGACTTCGCCATGGCCTGGGCGAAGCTGCCGGGGCGCATCGTCACGGAGACCCATGTCGTCCGGGGCGACCTGGCCTACGCCTCACCGGAAGCGCTGGCGCGAATGCCGCTGGACGGCCGCGCCGACCTGTTCTCCTTGGGCGTGGTGCTGCTGGAGGTGCTCACCGGCTTGCACCTGTTGGATCTGGAGGACGTGGAGCGGGCCGCGCTTGCCGCGGGGCCGCTGCCTGACGCGGAGGTGCTGCTGGCGGAGGTGCCCAGCTGGCTGCCCGCGCCCTTGATGGCCGCGCGCATGGCGTGTCTGGCTCCGGCGCATGTGGAACGCGCCACCCAGGGATTGTCCCCGGCCATGCGGGCCATCCTCGGCCGGCTTTTGCGCCGGGAGCCCTCAGAGCGCTTCCAGTCCGGGCAGGAACTGGCGGACGCCCTGCGCGCCGTGTTGGCCGGTCAGGGGTACGCCTACGGACCGACCGAAGCCATGCGGGAGGCCACCCAGGTCCGCCGCGACGCCCGCTGCCGCCGGCAGATGGCGGATGTGCTGCGCTGGGAGGACTCCGTACGTCCAGAGGCCCCGCCGCGCACGACATCCGGGGCGGGGTCTTGAGTGACGGCGGGGGCACAGGG
>NZ_VHLB01000112.1:0-25993 GCF_006547365.1 Myxococcus sp. AB056
CCAACGCCGAGTCCCGCCCCCGCGCTGAACCCACCTCCAACACCGAACCCGGCACCCGCTCCGATTCCACCCGCCAGGCCCGCGCTCAGGGCTCCGCCTGTTGCAAACGCTGTGGGCGGGGCCAGTGGCACGGACGGGTCGACGGTCATCACGTCCTGGCTGGGGAAGCGCGGATTGTCTTCACTGTTCTGCTCCGCGACGGCGCGCGAGATGGGCTGGTTGCGCGCAGCGGCCATCTGCCGCGAACTTTCGCCTTCGGCTCCCCTGGAGAAGACGCGTTGCTGCCGCGTCATGCCCACCGAGACGGTCGAGCGCAGGGGGATGCCATCGGACGCGAAGAAGTCGATGGTCTCCCGATAGGTGTCCACCAGACCGGTGAATTCGAAGGCGCCCCACCGGAAGGTGACATCCGGAGGAATCTGGCTCTTGGCGCCCATGAACTGCGCAATGCGTATCGTGTGGTCGCAGACGTTGGCGCCCGTGCCGGTGGTGTCGAAGACCAGCTCCAGGGTGAGCTTCGCGCTGCTCTCCGAGACGAACTGCTGATTCTCCTGGCCCTGAGCGTTCTGGAGCTTGTTGGTGACGGTGTACTGGAGCGAGCTCGGATTGAAGTGCACCAGCACCTCTTCGCCGTTGCTCTCGTTGATGAAACTCGCGCTTTCGGGAGTCGTGTCTGGCATGGCGCGCTAGTCCTCGAGGGACAGTCCTTCGTGCACGAGGTGCAGCTCTTCGATACCGACGTCCGTCGCGCGGGCGTTGAAGTCGGCCGCCTTGAACTTCACCGGCATGGCGCGCTCCAGCTTGTAGGTGAGCACCGTCTGGGTCCCTCCGTTCTCCGACGGGGCCTTGAGGCGGATTCGCACGGTGCACCGGTACCCGTAGTCGCCACTCGTCACCCTCATGAACCAGCGAGCCAGCCGCTCGCCCGACGAGAGGCCTCGCTTGAGCACCACGGTGCCAAAGCTCACCGGCCCGGCGCGCTGCACGGCGCCCAGGTTGTGGCCGCCCACGCGAATGGCCTTCGGCTCCATGGTGGCTTCCAGACCCGTGCACTCGGAGAATGCCCCGTCTACGGGTGCCTCTTCCGGGCCACTGCCCGACAGCGGCTCGGGCTGGAAGGTGAGTTCGAAGCGGAAGGTGTGCAGTGGCCAGAGGTCTCCGCTCATGCGGCTTCCTCCTGCTGAAGTGACACGTCACCCTCCAACGCGGAGAGAAGGACCTGCACTCGTTCGATTGCCGCCGCGGGAGCCAATTCCACCAGCGCGATGAGCCGCCCGTTATCGAGGTCGTCCTGCGTCATGGTCGTCCGGTCACACCGCACGGAGAACGCCTCGCGCGGCGTCGCTCCTCGCAGTGCGCCCTCCGCGAAGAACCGGCCGAGCACGGACTCCATCCGGTAGCGCAGCGCCAACCAGGTGTCCTCGTTGGAAGGTGAAAACGTCAGGTCCGCGCCGAGTTGCCTCGCCGCTCGCAGCACCGAGGAGATGAGCCGGCTCACCGGAGCCTGACGGTGGCTGCCCCTCTGGCTGGACGTCACGTCGGACAACACCTGCATCCCGCGGGGCGTGGGCCCCAGCAACGTGACGCGCTCGCCCAGTGCGCGCAGCGGCGAACCCGGCTCGCGCGGTTCCTGGTCCAAGCGTGTTGGGATTGGGAAGACCTCTCGTACCTCCGCGAGCCCCAGTCCCAGGGCGCTTCGGAAGGTGCCGCGAAGCAGTGCGTTGCGTGCCAGCACCCCCGTCAGCGCCCCGTCAGGGGCCACCAACCGCTCCGGAAGTCCCTCCGAGGACGCGGTCCTCAGCCAAGGATAGGCGAGCTGGATGAACGCGCTCTGGAATGGGGTGAGCACTCCGCTGGCATGGAGGAACGCGCCCAAATCCTGCGTCGCGGCGCGCTTGCCCGCGGGAGTATCGAAGACCAGGCTTGTCGAGGGCAGCGGCAGCGCCGCGACCAGGTGCGTCTCCCGGAGGCGCCTGTCGCGGAGGAGCTCGGCCACTACAGCGAGGAAGGCCGCCCAGTCGAGGTAGGCTGTGAGTCCGCAGCGAGGCGCCGCGCGCTCCGGCGTCTTCCACTCGGACCCGATGGCAGCGCCATGCGTGGCGCATTCCACGAACCCTGGGGCACCCGCGGGTGGCAGGCGGGGGATGGGGAGTGGCTCGGGCGCGTCCGCCACCAGCTCCGGCAGGTCTGGAAGGCAGAGGAAGGACACATCCTGCAGGCCGAACAGGTGGGCCGCGCCGTGCCACGTCGTGCGGTCCGCGGCGGAGGCGGGGTGCTCCATGCCAGGAGGCGCCGGCACTCTGCTGCCCGGCAGCAGCAGGTTCAGCCGCCCGAGCCGAGTGGCGCGCTCCGCCCCTGGAGTGAGCGGGTCCGCCATGCGCACCACGTAGCACTTGCGCCCGCCCTGGACGAAGAAAGCCTGCACCGCCGCTCCCAGGGCGGTGAACTCGTCGGGGGCGGTTCCGGCGCGGGCTCGCCAGTCGAAGATGCGCTCGAAGGCAGCGAAGCTCTCGAAGGGCAGGGGGACGTCGGTGAGCGGGGCCTGCGGATCGTTGGGGTCCACGCGGAGCGTGGGGGCGGTCATCCACCCCTGCTCGAACAGGTAGCGCGACAGCGCGGCGGGCACGGACGTGCCCGGTCGACGGCGGACGAAGCCCACGAAGAGGGCAACGTCCATCCGCTCGGGCGCGGTGGGCGCCACGCGTTCTGTGACTTCGAAGGTCAGTCGCCGCATGGCCCGGGAGCTCCCCCTGATGCTCCGCTCAGTCCACGTCCGGGAAGCCCATCCGCACCGTTTCCGCGGCGAGGACGAGCTCTTCCATGGCCACGTCTCCGCCACCCTTGGCGGCCAGCGTGGGGCCGGTGAACTTCATGGGCGTGACGTTCACCAGCTTCCAGGACTGCACGGGGTTGCGAGCCTCGTCGAGCAAGCGGATGGTGACGGCGGCCTTGCGTCCCAGCGGACCGTTGCGGCGGACGTCCTCCACCCACGTCCAGATGGCCCGCGAGTCGACGACGCCACGCTTGAGGGTGACGTCGCCCGTCTTGAAGGCGCCGGGCACCTTGCGCACGTGGTTCTCCGGGTCGCTGCCCTCGCGGTACTCGGAGAGGGTGACTTCGGTGCTGAGTCCGGACACGTCGGAGAACCCACCGAAGGACGTGCCGTCGAAGCTGATTTCGAAATTGAAGGCGCCGTAGGGCGTGGGGCGGGTAGGCATGGCGGCGAGTCCTTTGCGTTAGGTCCGGGCATCCGCCGTCTTCTGGCCGATGCGGAAGATGACGAACTCAGCGGGCTTCACCACCGCCACGCCGATGAGGCAGACGAGTCGGCCGTTATCGAGGTCGTTCTGGTCCATGGTGGTGCGGTCACACCGGACGAAGAACGCCTGCTTCGGGTCGGTGCCCAGCAACGCGCCCGTGCGCCACTGGTTCTCCAGGAAGCTGCCAATCGTCTCGCGGATGTTGGCCCACAGGCGCTCGCCATTGGGCTCGAACACGGCCCACTGCGTGCCTTCGTCCACGGAGCGCTCCAGGAAGTTGAAGTAGCGCCGCACGTTCACGTACTTCCATTCCGGGTCGGAGCTGACGGTGCGCGCGCCCCACACGCGGTAGCCGCGCCCCGGGAAGAAGCGCAGGCAATTGATGCCCTGTGGGTTGAGCGTCTCCTGCTGCGCGAAGTGGATGTCCTGCTCGAAGCGCAGCGCGCCACGGACCACTTCATTCGCGGGCGCCTTGAACACGCCGCGTTCGATGTCGCTGCGGGCGTAGATGCCGCACAGGAAGGCGGACGGCGGCAGCGCGATTTCACGAGGGACATCGGCCGCCTCGGACCCGGCCAGCGGGTTGGCGACGACGACCCAGGGGTAGTAGAGCGCGGCCTTGGTCGAGTCCACCTGCGCGCGAAGTGCCAGCGCGTCCTGCGGCCCGTATCCGCGCGGCGTGTCCAGCACCGCGATGCGATACGCTCGGCGCCGCTCCGCGGCGCTGATGAGCCCGAGCCTCACGGCCTGCGCCGACGCATACGCCGAGGAGCCCGGCGCGGCGATGATGGAGATGTCCTCCACGCCGCCCAGCCGCTCGAACGCGTCTTCGTACGAGGCCGCGCTCGGCTCGTTCCCGTCGGAACCACCGGTGAGCGTGAAGGGGCCCGCGGCCAGCGCCGTGCGCAAGGCGAACGCGGACACGCCGTTGCCCGCCTCGAACGCGTACATCCGCTCCATCTGCTCGGAGAGCGTGGCGGGCGAAGGGGTGAGCACGTGGCCCAGGTAACGGGGATGGGCGCGGTCCACGCCCAGCCCTTCGTACAGCCGCTCCTGCCCGTCACCGTCCTGAGTTGTGACGGTGAGCGTGACGAACTGGCTGTCCCCGGGCAGCTGCTGGAACTGCGACGCGGTGTCGTTCGGCAGCGGCAACGTGTCACTGCCGTTGGACCAGGTGCCGTTCGCCTGCTTCAGCCACCAGGTCACCCCCGCCGTGCCGTCCGTCCCGGGCTCCGAGGTGGCCGCGTCCAGGCCCAGCGCGCTGGAGCTCACCGAGGCCACCTCCAACGAATGGCTGGCACCGGGGAGCGGGTGGCTGATGACGAGCTTGTTGTCCTCGACGGACGCCGTGGCGTTGGCGCCCAGGAGTGCCTGGATGTCCGCGAGGGACACCGCGCCCAGGTCGCTCACGTTGCTCTGCGGGTCTGCCGCGTTGTCGACCGTCTGTGCGGCGAGCTTGAGCTGCGGGTTGGCCGAGACCTGGATGAGGGCCCCGGTACCGCGGGCATCGGTGCCCAGGAGGAGACGGCCGACGGGCGCGGCGTCATCGGCGCCGCTGAGCCGGGCGTAACCACCCCGAAGCTGCCGGTTGAGAGTGTCCACCACCTCCGCGGGTGTCAACGGCGCATCGGTGGGCAGGGTGAGGGTCTGCGCCTGTCCGCCCAGGGTGACGGTGAGCGTCTGGTTGGCTTCGAGGAATGTCGTCGAAGGGTCGAGCTCCGCCGTCGCCGCGGCTTCGGCATTGCGCCCGGAGAATGTGACGGTGACGTCAGTGTTCCCGTCGAACGTCAGCGTGAGCGTGGTGCCATCGGGGACGTTGAAGGGCGGGGGCAGGGTGCCCACGATGCGTGCGGCCGAGGCGGCGGTCTGATTCAGCCGGACCAGGCTGCCTGTGGGCGCGCGCCGCATGGCGCCGACCGTGGCGGGCGCGAGCACTTCCCGGACGCTGATGTTTCCGTTACCCGCGCGGCCGGGGAACCTCGCGGTGAAGCGCGCGCGCAGGTTCGCGTCCGCGTTGGGGATGACGTCCGCGCCAGCAGTGGCATTGGCTGGCGTCCCCGAGAAGACGCGAGCCACGTAGAGGCGGGAGCCGCCCTCGTTGAAGTAGGCGCGGACCGAGTGCGCCAGGTAGTTGGTCGTCTCCTCGGTGCCGGTGAGGTCCAGGTCCGCGAGGCCACCAAAGAGCCGGACGAATTCGGGGAAGCTCGTCACCAGCGACGGGGTGCCGGAAACGGGGCCCTTGCGTGCCGGGCCCGCGAAGCCGCTGGTGCTGGTGCTGACGCCCTCGATGGACCTGGCTCGGAAACTCGTCTCTTCGACGTAGACACCGGGTGCGAGATATTCAGGCACGCGAGCCCCCACTTTCTCGTTACGTGGCGCGCGGTCGCGCCGTCATTGGTCTGTGTTCAGAGCTCGACCCAATCGAGCTTGATGGTGGTGGTGACCTCTTCGCCGGCCGCGACGTCGAGGGTGCTGCTCAAGGGGTGGAAGTCCAGGGAGAGTGCGTCGGGGTCCGGAGGCTGCGGCAATGCCGCCCAGGCAGCGGCCAGGCTGAAGGTGAAGTGGACGGGGGCCTCGGGATTGCCCCAGTCCGCGATGGGAATGCCGGGCACGAGGATGAGCGCGTCACCCCGCTCGTTCGACAGGCCCCAGCGCGTGATTTCCGGGTCGGCCAGCGCAAGCGACACCAGCGCGCCGGGCAGTGGCGTGTCGTGGGCGTCCACGACACGGAGCCGCACCACGGCACTGCGCGCGGACGGGCGCATCAGCGGCGACGGGTAGAGGGTGACGTCGAGCGGGCGGAAGACGGAGTCTGGCGGGAGCGGCAGACCCGTGGGCGGAGCCGTCGCGTCTCGTGGCAATTCGAGCGTGAAGCTCCGGGCAAGATAGTGGCGTGTGGGGTCGCTCGCCACCAGGGTGAAGGCGGCCGCGGCGGGGAGCGGGTCCGGCAACTCGAAGCTCGCCGCGTAGTCGGAGAAGCCCGGCGCGTCCGTCACCACGTGCAGCCCGCGGACGTTGCGAGCGAAGCGGAGGCCATGCCCCGCGACGGTGATGGGCTCCGTGAGGGGGCGTTGTGTCTCCGCGTCGAGGAAGCGGATGGCGGCCAGTGCGCGGCTCTCGGTGCGTTCGAGAATCATCGCCTGGGCACCTCGTCCGTGAAGTCGAAGCGCCGTGCGACGACGGGCCGACCAGCGGGTTTGCCCTGCACGTCGATGCAGACGACGCGGGCGACGTACGTGACGGAAGGGCGATAGGGGCGCCGCAAGGCGTCCCACATCCGCAAGATGTCTTCCTGAGGAATTTCCGCCGGGACGATTTGCACCAGCTCGTCCGGACGCCAGACGCCCACGGGGGACAGGTCAGAGGCACTCAACGCGTTGTGCGTGTGAAGCTGCAACATGACCCAGGCCATGATGCGGTGCTCGTCGTCGACGTTTTCAGCCCAGACCGTGAGCAGGTAATGCAAGTCGAGTGCGAGCGGCGGAGGCGCTTCCGCGCGTGGCTCATTGCGCAAGTGCTCGTTGACGGCGACGCGGTAGAGGAAGAGGGTGACGCCTGGGACTTCGACCGGAGGGGTGTTTGTCTCGCTTCCAGCCATCTTTCCGCTTGGGACGAGCTCGAAACGGCACGTGGGCAGGCCTTCGGGCTCGTGAGACAACTCGTAGGCGTGTCTCAGATATGAGACCAGCGAATCGCCTACCGAATAGATGGCGGAAAAGCCGGCCACGTTGGTCCCCCCAAGTGCACCGCGTGTATGTTCTAAAGGTGAATGAGATTCGCCTTCGAGTATGGATATGGTGTCGAAATATCCACGATGAGTCAAGTCACCTCATGCGGTGGGTGAAGTGCCTGAGACCTGTTGAGACGGTGGGAGATGCCTATCGAGGCGCCTGAAGCCGGGCGAGCAGCGCGCGGACGATGTCTTCGGCGCTCGCGTCACGCCCCTCGGTTCCCGTGGGGGTGAGCGCTTCGAGCAAGGCCTTCCATTCCTCGGGCGGCTCATCGCCACGCTGTTCCAGGGCGGAGAGCAGCGGTTGGACGCGTGCGGTCAGGTCCGGGAGTTCGACGCCACGGGCGCCGAGGTCCTGCTGCAGCGAGCCGAGGAGCTGTAACAATTCGGCGGGTGTCTCAGGGCCTCGTGTGGCTGCGCCGTGCACGCTGCCTGGCGCGGAGCGCAGCGCGTGCTCCATCAGGTTTCCGAGCCAGGTGGCCATCGCTGGGGCATCGAAGTTCTCGGGAGCGCTGGGCGGGATGCCCGTATCGCTGGGCTGGGAGCGCGGCGGGGTGGCGTCCTCCGCATCGAAGCGTGCGCCGGTGCGGTCGCACCCGGTCCACTGCACGCCGTCCACGATGGCGCCTCGGAAGTCCGCGTGGCGGAAGCTCCCGCCTGACACATTGGCACCCGTCAGGTCGGCGCCGCGAAAGTCCGCCTCGTCCAGCCGCACGTCCACGAGTGACGCGCCCGTGAGGTCTGCGCCCCGTAACTCCACGCCGACGCCTTCCGCGCCGTCGAGCACGGCTTCGCGGAGGATGGCCCGTGAGAACGATGTCTCCGAGAGCCGGGTCTTGCGCAGGTCGGCTTGGGACAGGTCTGTGCCGCGCGCGGAGCTGTCCTCGAGGCGAGCCTCGAGGAGCCGAGTCCGTCGCAGGTCGGCGCCATCGAGCCGGCACTGCCGGAGCGTCGCACCTTCCAGTACAGAGCCTTCGAGCACCGCGCGCTCGAACGAGCATGCGGAGAACCGCGAACCGCGCAAGCTGGCGCCACGCAGGCTGGCAGTGCCCAGGTCCAAGCCGTCTCCACGCAGTCCGTCGAGTTGGGCGCCAGTGAGGTCCGCACCGTGAAGCTGAAGGTCCCGCGCGCGAGCCTTTTTCTGGAGGAGGGCCTGGAGGATGTCTCGCGCGCTGGCGGTCATGTCTCTCTCCGGCTCATGAGTCCGAGCGCGAGGAGCTGCTCGTGGAGCCGAACGATGAGCGTCGCGGCGCCATCATCACCAGGTGCCGCGGTGTCGAGCGCTTCGACGAAGACGTTCGCGACTTGCTGCGCTTCTTCGGGTGTCAGCGAGGGGGGAACGAGGCGCTGGTCGATAGGGTGCCTCTCGTACACGTTCTTGAGACGCGCCGTCTCATGGGCCAGCGCCTCGCGGAGGGGGACCGCAAGGGCGCTGGCGGCCATTTCCTCGGACGGGTACTTGGGGCGCCAGAAGGACCACTCGAACAGTGTTCCCTGGAGTCCTCGGACGAGGTGCTCCCACGCATAGCTCCGGACTTTGACAGGGCCTGGTAGGTTCGTGACGACCCAGGTCGCGAATCGGCTCGCGAATTCGACCGTGAGTTCCTCCGTCGTCAGAGTCGGAGGACTCGGGCTCGTGAGTACGTTCGCACCCTCGACCAGCTCCGGTTGGAACGGCCGCATGACGTTGCTGCCCATCGCTGTCCGCAAGTCGAGTGGCATGACCAAGCCATCGACGTTCATCTTGCTTTCTCGGTACCCTGGCGCATTCGAAAGTGCCCGTCGTACTTCCGCCACGATCGGAGCGGGACCTTCGAACTGCAGGCGGCCCAGTTGGTCCTGGTAGTCGGCATCCAGCCAGACGAAGAGTTCATTCTTGATGCGTGCGAACGATGACGTGGAAGGGGGCATCAACCTGTAGCGGATCATCACTCACTTCCTTGAGGTGCCAGTAGTGGGCATGGGGAGTCCGGCGCGCGCCCTCGTCCTCTGAATGACACCCAAGACGTAGAAGAAGTGCTCCGGGTCCTGACGATAGAGTTTCATCATTTCGTAGGGGGAAAGGAAGCGCTCAATGCCCGTCGTGACGACCTCCGTTGCCGGGTCGCCGCCGCCATAGTCTTTCCCGGTGTATTTTCTGATGAAGCCGCCCTCAAAGCCCATCTCGTTGGAGTCGAAGTCCTTGGTTTTCGTGAGATCATTCATCGATCGCGCAATCGGTTCCCCTGATGAAGCAAGACGTTGGGCGCGGGCTTTGACGAAGGATTTGGAGGCCGTGGAGACATCGGGATCGACGTGCTCGATGCGGTGAGCGAGTTCGTGGTGTATGGTCTCCGGCTTGGGATTTTTGCCAAGATTGATGGAGTTCGCGTCATGCTCGTAACGCGCACGCACGTCGCGAGGGTGGCTCCCATTGGTCAGGATGAAACCTTGGGGGAGATCATTGCCCGTCATTCGATAGTGTCTTTCGATATCGGCGCGAACATCTGCCTCGGTGCGTTCAGCGGCACGGATGGCCTTCTGGCCCGCCGGTGTGATGGTCACTCCGGCAGCGATCGCCGTTGCCTGTGGCGTCGGAGTTCCCAGAAGCGCATTGCGCAATTCAACCATCACCCTCGTGGCCTTCTCCTGATTGTCGCTGGACCGCTGCTCGATCTCTTTGAGGAGTTGGTTACGGTCGTTCTTGAGGCGGGCGTACTCATGTCGGAGGTCCTCTTGTAGTGCGAGGGTTCGCTCGATGTCCTCCGGGGATGGCTTGCGGCCGTTCTCGCCGACCCAGGCGTTCTTCGTATTAAGCGGGTCTTCGGAATTGGCCGTAATACGGGCGTCAATATCGGCAAGTGCAGCAGCTTCGTTCGGGAGAATCTTGTGGACGAGGTCATCCAGGCGGCTACGCATCCCCTTGGAGATACCCTCCATGAAGTCGATGCCATTTTTGATGAACTCAAGATGTGTCGCGCTCGCGGCCGGGGTGCCGGGGATGTCAGACCAGCCTACTGTCTGACGCGCTCGATCGTTTGGGTTGAATTCAATGTCGTCAAAGTTGTCACGATTATTCGAGGGACTCGTACTGGTGGCGCTTGACGCGGCCGCATCGCCTTCAGAGTTTACCGCTACTGTGGCACGCGAGGTCGACCCGGCAAGGGATTCTGGATGGGTGACGGGTTCTGTTTCGGTCCTCAAGGGGGACGCCGACTCTTCCTCGGGTCGTGGCGTCGTGGAGACGTCGGTCTCTGCCTCAGGGCGAGGCGTCGTGGAGACGCCGGTCTCTGCCTCAGGGCGAGGCGTCGTGGAGACGTCGGTTTCTTCCTCGGAACGTGGCGTGCTGGGTCCGTCGGTCTCCGACTCGGGCCGTGGTGTCCTGGAGACGTCAGCCTCGGCTTCGGGACTCAGCCTGTCGGGGGCGTCAGTCTCTGCCTCGGGGCGGGGGCTTGCCGTGGTTGCGGCATCGCTCTCCGCTGTGGGCCGGGGAGCAATGGACTCGCGGAAAGCGCGGGCCCGTGAGCCAGGCACGACGCCCGCGCCGCGAGCCATCCACCGTTGCTGGACTCGCTTGATGCGAGGGACTTCGCCGAAGCCGCCGGTGACGACGGACATGAGCACCGACATGCCCAGCGCATGCCAGGAGAACTCACCCGTGATGAGCTGGGTGGCGACTTCCAGCACCGCATCGGCGGCGATGTTGGCCACGAACTGAAGGGCCACGCTCTTGACGGCGTTCTGGATGATGGCGCCCGCGCCCGCGCCGAACACGCCGCCAATCGCACCCATCAGCGCGGCCTTGCCCACGCCCGCCATGAGGCGCTCGCCCGACGCCCAGTTGTTGAGGACCTGGATGGCGGCCGACGTCGCCGCGCCGACAATGGCACCGCCCACGATGGTGCCAATGGTCGCGGCTGCCGCTCCGGCGCCCAGCGCGCTCGCCGCCGCGCCCACCGCGCCAATAACCGCCGGGCCGACGACCAGCGCCACCACGATGACGATGGCGATGATGAGCACCACCGCCAGCACGCCCTTCCAGGCAGGCTGTTCCTTCGACGCCGCCTCTTGGGCCTGGACGGGAATGTCGCAGTCGAGCTGCGCCTTGGAGTCCCGGAGGCTCTGTTCCAGCGCGTCCGCGGAGTCCACGAGTGCGCTCTCGACGTGGGTGAGAATCGTCGTGCAGGTCGTCTGGAAGCCGGTGGCCACGGTCTCCAGGCCGGTGGCTCCGTCCGAAGCCACCTGTTGTGCTTGCGTGGTGAACGCGTCGCGCTGCTGGCCGAAGCTTGTGGTCGCTCCTTCCGCCAATGCGCCCATGGATGCCGTGAAGGAATCAACCAGGGCCGTTGTCGCTTCCTCGGAGGACTGGCCCAGCCGCAGCATGGCCTCCAGCCCTTGGTTCCCCACGCCGTCCACGCGCTCCAGGGCGCCGGCGGCTCCATGCTCCACCTGGGAGACGAGGCCATCCAGCCCGCCTTCGAGCCCGCCCATGGCTTGCCCGAGGATGCGCTCCAGTTGTTCGCCCTCTGGAGCGGACTGCGTGGAGAACAGGTCGCGCACGCCCGTGAGCGCCTGCACCAGGGTGTCGATGGCGCCCGTCACGGCGTTCTGGATGGACGTCGCCGAGGCGAAGGCTGCCAGCTCGATGAGGACCTGTTGCAGGTAGCCCGTGTCATTCACGGACTGACGCTGGTCGTGTTCGTGGCGGTCCAGCCGGGCCAACTCGGCGATGAAGGCCGAGTCGACGGAGGCCATCATCGAGTCGCGCGTGGTCTCCGCCTGCGTCAGGGCTTGTGTCCGGCTGCTTTCGAGCGCGGCGACGAGTTGCTCGTACTGCGTGTCGAGCGTCTCGCGGGCACGGCGGGCCGCGGCGATGACACCGCAGCGGTCCAACTGGCGCCCCTTCATCGCCTCGCCGGCCTGCTTCGTGGCCGTGTCCACCAGGCTCTTGCGATAGCCCTTGGCCGTCTCGCGCGCGGCCTTCATCTGGGCCTCGGCGCGGCGGTCGGTCAGGTAGCCCGCGAAGAAGCTGTCCTTCTTGTTGATCTTGCAGCCTTCGTATTCCTCCGCGTACTCCTCGCCGAGCTGGACGCACTCATCGCCCACTGTCGGGCCGAGTGCTTCGTGGGCAATGCGGGCCTGGGCGTAGAGGGAGTTGACGCTGTCCAGCGTGCCGGACTCCTGCTCGTCAACGAGCATCAGGCTGGAGTCGTAGACGGCCCGGAGCGACTCGATCGCACTGTCGGTCTCCGAGTGGATGGTGGAGACGGTGGTGGAATGCTCGGACAGGACTTGCTGGCGGGCTCCCTCGGCCTGGGCGGTGGCGGCGACGCGTGCCTGCTCCACGCTGGCGCTGATGGCCGCCTTCTGTTCCTCCATGGAGGCGGAGATCGCGCTCTTGTACGTCTCGGCGAGCGCGCCGATGCGGGCTGGAACATCATCCAGCGCCAGGAGAACCGCGTCCTCGATTCGATTGGCCGCCTGAAGGAAGAACGCGTCCGCGCGTGAGTTCGCGTCAACACGTCGCGCGTCGTCCGCCGACGTCGCACCTGGCGCCGGGACGAACTGCACGCCGCCTCGGAGCGAAATGGCCCCGGCCCCGGCGTTGGCGAGCGAGGCGGACGCACTTCCATTCGCCGCTACGGCATCCCACCGCTGGACTTCAGCCGTGGCGATGGCTTCGTCCAGCGGCGTACGAGCGGCCTCATTCGCGGCGTCTTCCGCCGGGGCTCCGCCGTTGCCCCCAGATGCCTCCGAGGACTGTGCAGCTGCGGCGTCACCCGTGGGGGCCCCTTCCGCGGAAGCTTCAGCGGCTTCAGGGCTGGAAGCATTGCTGTCCAGCGTGGACTGCGCGGGCGCCGCGGCTTCCGTGGAGGAGGGCACCTGCTCGGAGATGGCTTCCTCAATGGGGCAGTTGTCTTGCTCCTCGGCATCGGGACTGACGCTGGATGCGGCTTCCTGCGACTCCGTGGGCGCTGGCTCGGGAGGCTCTTGTTCGGGCTCCTCCTCGGGCTCTTCAATGGCCTCCGTGTAGCAGGTTGCGTTCTGCGGGCCGCCGCCCGCGCAGGTCTGTGCGCCCTCGGTGCCGCCAGGAGGGGCGGCCGTGTCGCTCGTGGGCTCAGCTGGACCGGAAGTCAGTGCATCGGTCGCGGGGCCCGCCGCGGCGCCAAGCGCGCTTCCAGCGGCCCCCGAGCCGCTGTCAGTGGACTGTCCATCCTGGGCCGAGCGGCCTTCGGTCGATTCGCGCGAACCGCCGTTGGAGGAGCCACCGCCACCTCGCGGCCTGGGCATTCGGGAGGGTGCTGCAGGCGGTTCGAAGAGGCGGTGGACGTTGGCTGCGAGGAAGGGCTGGACGGGCGCTGCGCCTGGAGACGTTCCCGTCACCGGAGGACCGGAGGGGCCCACCGCGCGGTCGAGGATGGGCTCGGCGGTTTCGCCTCGGACCACGGCGTCAGCGGCCTCATCCGCCTGGCGCTCGTAGGGGTCTCCTGGGTGGCCGACGCCGTCATGGAGTTGTACGCCGGAGCGCTGCTGAACAGCATGCGCCGCTTCGTGTGCTGCCAGTCTCAGGTCAGGTGGGCCACGAAAGGCGATGCGATTGCCCATTGTGAATGCATGGGCCCCCATCCGGTCGCTCGCGAGCGCGGCCTCACCGCCCACACGGGCTGTGACGTTCGACAGGTCATGGCGGCCGAACGCCTGCTGAAGCTGTGCGAAGTGGGGAAGGGGCGCGCTGGCATCCTTCACGCCTGCATGGGCCTCGCGCCGGATGGCCGCGGGCCGTGACTCCACGGTGCCTCCGGCTGCCTGAGGCTGCACCGCGTCCTTCTCCCCGCACGCCGCGCACGGGCCGCCTCCGGATTCACATGCCGCGCACTTCGCCTGGAGCGGAGGCCCGACGGGGGACCCCAATCCACCTCGCATGTAACGCGGGACACCCGATGCCAAGCTGGGGTGGGCGCGTGCGCTAGGGCCGCTCTCGCCGGACCGCCCGCGCAGGAAGGCGGGAACGCCAGGAGCAGATCGCTCCGACGGCGCGCTCTCAGGACGTCTGGATGAATCCGAAGGCCGGGTCGACTCACTCCGGCGTACCGACTTTGACGTCGCTCGGCTCACGGATGCGCGCCCCCTGGTGATTCATACCAGAGGAGTTCACGTGTTCACTGTCAGTGTCAATGGGCGGCACTGTGGTGAACTGGAGCCGACTGTGAGAGCCCGGTGGGGCCGGAGATTTCGCCGGCGCGAATCCCAATCCGACCTGGGGCCGCCGTCAGGTCAGCTCAGTCGTTCCAGGCCCGGTAGTGACCCCTGAGTATGGCGGGGGCGCGGCGTCAGTCGCGCTCCCGTTGTCGTTACGGCTCGTCGAGCGCGTCTAGCTGAACCTGGGCAAGCTCGCGGTAGAACGGGACGACTTCAACATTGAGCAGTTCCAGGAAAGGCGCGCGTGCGGCGTCAAGGTCGCCTGCCTCCTGGTGCTTGAGTGCTTCGGTGATGGCACGCGACAGGCGCCGCGAGCCCACCCGGATACGCTTCGCAATCTCTTTGAGCAGCGCGGCGGCGCTCACATCGTCCTGGAGTGCCTGGGTGACGTCCTGTGGCGCTATGGCTACTTCGGAAGCGGTATTGGTCAGGAGCGCGCGGTTTTCATCCGTGAGAACGAGCGGTTCTCCAAGGTCGGTAACGCGGCGGTTCAACTCCCTGATTTCGTGCCAAGTGCGGTGTTCCGGCATCGAAAGCCCCTATCGACTTCTACGGCTGCAAAGGGTCAAGTCCCGAATCGTGTGTAGGAGGGGGGCGGGGGAGGAATGCGCCTCGGAGGCATCAAGCAGCGGCGGGGGCAGGGGGATTTCAGCAGGAACATGTCGAGGTAGCGGCAGTCATCCCAGACGCCGGTGACCTCAAGCGCGACTACGTATACCTGGCTCGCCTGGACAGCGCCGAGGGGGGGCTCCGATGCGGGCTACTCTGGATCGAGCGCCCAGGTTCCGTTCTCCCAGTGCCGCAGGGTCATAATTGCGTCGAGGGCGCCGACGCCTCCTTCCTTCGCCGCAGCCTCCAACACGGCCTTGGCTTCCGCCGTCCGGTAGCGGAGCAAGAATCCAGCCGCCATGGCGCGAATGTCCGTACGGGGATGCGTTAGCAGCACGGCGAGGGCTTCCCGACCCGCATCCCCGTACGCCCGGAGTTGCTGAAGCGCCGCGATGTACTGCTTGGCGTGGCGATTCCCCGTCTTGGCATCTCCTTGCCGGATGGCATCGGTCTGGGCCGCGACGTTCCGCGCGAATTGATCGACCAGTTCCTCCAGCGTCATCACCAAACCCTCTCCTTCACGTTCTCAATGGCCAACAGCCCGAGCTTGCGTTGGGTCTCACGCACATTGGCAGAGAGGGCTGGCCGCTGCGGCCCGGCAGGCCCTGCCGGAGGCGCGGCTGCAGCGCTGCACCGTGCACCTGACGCGAAACGTCCTCGCCAATGCCCACTGGAAGCGCCTTCGCAGTACCAATGGCTTACAACACCGTGCACCCCCACAAGGCCTTGAAGATGCGCTTCCCGCGCGAGTTTCGACTCGGGTCATCGAGCTTCTGTCCCTCATGATCGAGAGGATGCCGTAGCTCCCGCCGGCCGAAGAGGTACCCATCATCGGTCCATTTGAAGAACCGCGTCGGCATGAGGTGGTCCAGCCGATGCGGGCTACTCTGGATCGAGCGCCCAGGTTCCTTCTTCCCAGCGTTTCAATGCCTGCTGCGCTCCGAATGGGACCAGCCCTTGCCCCTTGGCTGCTTCCTCCAGGACCGCTTTGGCTTCGGCCGTCCGATAGCGAAGCAGATGCGCGGCGGCCATCACGCGCACGTCCAGTCGCTCATGCTTGAGCAGCACGGCGAGAGCGTCACGTCCGGCATTGCCGTGGGCCAGGAGCTTATCGACGGCGGCACCATACTTCCTGGCGTGCTTGTTCCCGGTCTTGGCGTCTCCCCGGAGGATGGCCTCGTTCTGCGCGGCCACGTTCTGGGCGAACTGCTCGACAAGATCCTCCAACTTCATCACCAGAGCCCCTTCCCGATGTTCTTGATGGCCAGTATCCCGAAGTCACGTTGGGCCTCGTAGGACTGTGTGCTCAACCATTTCCGTACGGTCAATGGCGAGCCGGTAATATCGCGTCGAATCGACGAATAGAACGCGCTGACGTTGCTGTGTAGGGCCTTGTCCAGCGGGATGATGTTGTCGGTGTTGTGGAGGGCCTGGGGCCCGAACTGCTTCACGTTGCCCGGGGTCTGCTCGACGATGTGGTGCCACTCCTTGTTCTTGCCCGCCGGGCCCATGGCCTTCTTGAAGCCACTGAACGAGCCCCAGGCCCTGTAACCCGTAGGACGTGCCTTGGCGGAGGCGCCGCCGCCCGTGCCTCTGGCCGCCATGGCCACCGCGCCGGGCGCGAGGGCGATGGTGACGTTCTCCGCGCTCACGGCCACCGTTCCCACGTCCGCGACCGCTGCGAGCCTGATGCCCACCTGCGCTTCGGCCTGCACCGCCGCCTGCGCGGCGCCGGGGAGCTTTGGCACCTTCGCCCCCAGCCCTGTCGCCGTGTTCCCAATGGCGGCCGTGGCCAACATGGCGAACGCGCGCGCCGCGTTGCGGCCCATGACCTTGCCGTAGCGCTCCCCCGCCTCGCGCAGCTCGTCAAACGTGGTGGCCCGTTCCGCCTCCTCCACCAACCGCTTGAAGCCCACGATGAGGCTCCAGAACGTATCGACCCCCACGTAGGCAATGAGGGAGGCGGTCATCACGGCGGCCACGCCCTTCGAGAAAGGCTCGGGCACCGCGAGCAAGATGCAGTACGTGGTCCACGTCCAAAGAACCGCCGCCATCATTGCTTGGGGCTCGGCCATGTCCTTGAAGGCGTCCATCATCTCGTCCAACACGACGCCCTGGGCCAGGGCCATGGCCAGGGCGTAACGGCCATCCCCGGTGACCGTGGGGTTCTCCACCAGGAGGCGCAGGCAATCGCCGGGCCTGTCCGTGCGCTCGCACCAGCGCAGGTAGGCGCGCGTCAACTCCACCTCTGTCGCGGGTGGTTCGCCCGCCAGGTGTTCACCCGGTCCCAGCGGGATGACACGGTGGCCGCGCGGCTCATACAGGTACGAGCCGCTGCGCGAATCCACCTCGAACAACCGCCGGGCCGTTTCCTGGGGACGAGTGGACGGCCGCACGCTCTGGGCGAGCGCTTCTACGGCTTCAACGAAGTCGTCTTTGTCGAGCTCCACCGGCGCGGCATCGCCGCTGCGTGGGGTGAGGACGATGGGCTCGCCGAGGCCCGTGTGCAGGCGCACGGACTTCGTGGTGCCGCTGCATCCGAGCAGCATCGCGAGCAGTAGGGGAGTCGACCATCGCGGCAGCACGCGGAGCCCTCCTGGCGCTGGCCCCCGTTCGCTGGGAGCCCAGTGTCGAGGCGAGGTCTTGCAATACCAGATAGACCTGACAGGTGCTTCGGGCTGGAGCGGCGCTGGGGCGCGTGCGTGAGCCTGTGGGCGTGCCTACGGGAACGTCACGCCGGAGAGCGTGATGGCGCGCAGCCCGCCCGAGCCCCACAGCTTCAGGGTGAACGGCCCCTGTGCCGCATCCGGCGTCGCTTCTGCTTCCACCACGACGCGGCCGAACGGATCGCGAGAGATGGGGGTCTTTTGCCAGATGGTCAGGATCTTCAGGGACGTGCCCGGCTTGCTCACCAGCGATGCACCTTCCGCGGTCCAGGGGTTCGCGGCGTCCGGGTTCTCGAACTCCACCGCTACGGCCACGCGAACAGGGGCGCGATAACTCCAAGCCCGGTGTGCCCAGAGTGCGTTGCCTGGATGCTGACGAACCTCTTCGTTGACGCGGAGGAACTTCGCGGCGACGCCCTCCTCGTCTTGGATGACACCGTTGGCCAGGAGGCCCGCGATGCCGCTCGGTTCCCGCTGTTCCCCCCTCAGCCGCGCGTTCTCCTCGTGGCACTGCTGGGTCTCCGCTCGGGCCTCCTTCGCCTCCTGCTGGTAGGACTCCGCCGTGCGCGCCTGTCTCCACACCTCGACGATGCGCTCGCCGCGCGCGGGGTGGGCGACGAGGACGAAGGCCGCATCAAGGGGGACCGAGCCATCCTGGAAGCGCACCGTCAGCAGTAGGCGTTCGCCGGGTAGGAGCTGCTCCGAGGGCACCAGCCGGAGCGTGCTTCGCCCGAGGTCCACGAGCGAAAAGCGCTCTTCGCCTTCGAGCACGACCTTCGCCGGATCCAGGGCGGAGTCGAACTCGAAGGACGTGGACATGCGTGGGCTTATCTGAACCTCTGGAGGCGGCACCGCCGAGGATGGCTCCGCCGAGATTTCGACGCGGCGCACCCCAAGGCCCGAGACCGTGGGAGACGGTTGGGCGGTCGCGGCTCCACACGCGAGCACGAGCACCACGAATAAGGCGATGGGCGACGCGGGCACGGTCGGTCCTCACTCGAAGCGGCGCACGGCCTTCAAATCCAGGCTGGAGTAGACGGTGGCCGTGCCGGGGGCTCGGGTGGGCTCCATCTTCAGGAGTCCGATGCGGCCGTCCTCCGGTTCAACGAACTGCACGCAGACGGGGATGCGCTCATTCTTGGGAGTACGCGCCTCGGTGAGTCGTCCGTAGACCCGCTCTGGACCGACGAGGAGCTGCCCGGAGAACAGGGTCTGCGAAGGCATGCGTCCCCAAGTGACTCCCATGCGGACCGTGGTCGTGCCCTCACGGACCTTGATGTTTCTGCCACCTTTGCCGGGGCTCAGGTCGAAAGTGGTTGAAGGCCGCGCGAGTCCGGGGGCGAAGAGGCCGAGCTGTTCCATGGCCTCAATGGCCCCGGGAGGACAGTCCTCGGGAGGCAGCGTCGGGCGCACCTGGGAACCAGGGCACGCCATCGAAAGGCAGGCCGCGACACCCAGGCCAAGCGCCTTGCCAACGGCTGTGCCCCGGAGGCGCTGCGGCTCGGGCTGGGGGAGCATGCCGGTGTCCTTCTTCATCTTCACGGAGGCCTTCTCCTTGGGATACGTCGCGGGAACGGCGACGGCCGCAAGGGTGGATGCTCCATCGAGCGGGCCTGCGGCCTCGTCAGCTTCCAGTGGCCTCCAGGGTGCCGCCACTTCCTGACCGGGACTCCAGGACGCGGGAACGAACGCGGAACCGCCGGGGGGCGAGCCCACGGTGACATGGGAATGGGGCGCCATCCCGTGACGTGCGGCAGGAGGGGAGGAGGGCATCAGTCCGCGCGCGAGCACCAGTCCGCCCACAATCAAGACCACCAGGAGCGCCATCCAGGCCGCCACGCGCAGGGCCTTGGAATGACCGGCGCGTGCCGCGGGAGGCGGCTCGAACGGGATGGCCACCGCGTTTGCATCGGATTCGTATGCGTCCCCACCTCGTGGCGGACGAGGCCCGCGACGAGGCCGGGCCTTGCGCCGCTTCAGCCACTGCGCCAGCTCGTCTTCGACCGCTTGCGGCGCCTCCGCGAGCGTGGTGGCGGTGTCCGCGCCATGGGCGTCGCAGAGCTTCACGTCCCAGGCTTCGTCCGCCTGGGCCAGCAGGGACTCCAGTTCCGCGCACAGCGTGTCGGCGTCGGGGTGCCGCTCCTCGGGCGTCTTGGCCAGCAGGCGCATGCACACGTCGCCGAGGGCCCCGGGGACGCGCGGGTTGAGCGCCTGGGGCGGTTTGGGGGCGCGGTTGAGCACGGCCTCCACGCCCTCGGCCTCGTCCGGCAGGAAGGGCTGCCTGCCCGTCAGGAGCCAATAGAGCACGACGCCCAGCGCGTACAGGTCATCCGAGGGGCCGGGCTGGTAGGAGCGGCCACGCTCGTCGCCGTGCTCCTGCTGGAAGCGCCAGGCCTCGGGCGCGCGGTACTCCAGGGTGCCCGGCGGGAGCACGCCGCCGGTGATGCTGGGGGCGCTCTCGTACCCGCCCGCGCCGAAGTCCACCACCACCGCCTCGCCGTCCGAGTCGCGCACGACGACGTTGCTCTCCTTCAAGTCCCGGTGCACCACCTTCGCCCGGTGCGCGGCGCCCAGCCCGCGCGCCACGCCGAGCACCTTGCGCACCACCTCACGGGCCGACGGGTTCTCCTCCGTGGCCCACACGTCCAGCCGGCGCCCCTCCACGTAGTCCATGACGATGAAGAAGGACTGGGGCGCCTCGTCCGGCCACTGGCCGTGTCCACGGATGCGCACCAGGTTGGCGTGCTTGAGCCGCAGGAGGATGGCCACCTCGCGCTCCGCCCACTCGGCCAGCCCCCAGAGCGGGATGAGCTTGAGCGCGGAGCTCCGCTCTCCACGCCGGGCGCGGTACACGGCGCCGAAGCCCCCGGCCCCCAGCCGCTCCTCCACCAGGTACCCGCCAATGTCCGTGCCCGGGGGCACGACGGGATGCAGACGCGGGCTCACGAGTCCTCTCCTTCGGCGGGGCGTACGGGCTCGGCGTTCCTGGACATGCGCTCAACGGGCAATGGAACTCGTGAGGGTTCCCCCCGCGAAGCAACGTGGGAGGAACATAGACCTTGGACGGATACCATGGTTGAACCTGTTGAGGTATATGCTCGGAGTGCCGTCCCCGCGGCATTCTCCTCTTTTCCCAGGTCTCTTCATGTACGCGAAGCTCTCCCAGCGGATTGGAACCCAGGTCCGTGCTGCCCGGCATCGAGCGGGCCTGTCGCAGGCCCAGGTGGCCGAGGCCATCCACGTGCCGACGCTGGTGCTCAGTCGCCTGGAGCGCGGCAGGTTGTTGCCCAGCCTCCCCACGCTGGTGGACCTGTGCGGCGTCCTTCGTGTCTCCGTGGACCTCCTCCTGAGGGGCGAGGGCCTGGCGTTTCCCGCGCCCGAGGGGGCCGGCCAGTAGGTGGGGCGGCGCCGTGTGACAGGGGGCTCGTCGCGCATCGACACGGCCGCCAAGATGCGGCAGGAAGGGCGTTCCCGAGTCGCGGGCCTCCTGCCCGCGGCAGACGGGGTCCTCGGTGTTCCTGGTACCTCGACGCATGAACGAAGAACTGGCGACCCGCATTGGAAGTGCCGCCCGAGAGGCCCGGACGCAGCTCGGGCTCACGCAGGCGGAAGTGGCCGAGAAGCTGGGCCTGGCGCACATGGTCTACAGCCGCCTGGAGCGCGGGAAGATGCTGCCCAGCGTGCAGACGCTGCTGCGGATGTGCGCGGTGCTGCGCATCGGCTCGGACGAGCTGCTGGGGCTCGCGGACGCGGAGGAGGGGAAGGGGGCGCGAGGCCCGGGCGGAGCGCCCAGGCTGCGGCAGCTCACCGGCCTCGCGCGAAAGATGGACGAGGAGCAGCTCGACGCCCTCGTGAAGGTGGCCCAGGTGCTGCTGCGTTGACGCGGCGCCCGGCCGCCCGCGCTCACTTCGCGTTCGGCGCGAGCGTCGCTTCGTCGGCGTCCAGTCCCTCGGGGAAGATGCCCGCTTCGTCGAGCTCCACCCGGTCGCGCAGGACGGAGGCGTCCGACAGCATCCGCGCGAGCTCCTCGCTCGCCTCCTTCCGTCCGAAGGGCTGGGACTGTGCCGCGAGCGCCGCCCGCAGGGCATCACGCAGCTCGGCGGCCGAGGTGTAGCGCTCGGAGGGCTTGCGCTGGAGGGCCTTGTGGATGATGGCCTTGAGCGCGTCCGGCAGGCCCGCCATCGCGTGCTCCACGTCCTCGGGACGGTAGCGGCTGACGAGCGCGATCATCCGTGTGAGGGGCACGGAGGGCGCCTCCTCCGTCTTCACGTCCAGCGCGGCGATGGGGGCCTGCGCGTCCTCCAGGTCGAAGAGGTGCTTGCACGTCAGCATCTCCATGAGGACGAGGCCCAGGGAGAAGATATCGGACCGGCCATCCATGGGCTTGCGGTGCAGGTACTCGGGCGAGGCGTACGCCACGTCGCCCTTGAGCAGGAGGCCCGGGGTCTCCTCCCGTCCCACCATGAGCGAGTAGGCGGCGCCGAAGTCCGTCACCTTCACCTCGCCGCTCCGGGCCACGCGGGTGTTCCGGGGCGCGACGTCGCGGTGGATGATGCCCAGCGGCCGGTTCTCCGAATCCCTCAGCGTGTGCGCGTGGTGGAGGGCGTCGGCAATCTCGGCGGCGATGTAGAGGGCGAAGGCTGCGGAGAGCGGCCGCTCGCGCATGGTGGCGAGGCTGATGACGGTGTCCAGCGTGGGCCCGTCCACGTACTCCGCGATGATGTGCGGCCTGTCGGCGTGGATTTTCAGGTGATGGACCTGGGCGATGGCCGGGTGGTGGAGGCGGAAGGCGAGCTGGACCTCCTCGATGAGCCGCTGGCAGCGCTCGAAGGAGGCGGGATTGCGCAGGCGTTTGATGGTGACATGCCCGGCGAGTCCGTGGGGGAGGTGACGCTCGGCCAGGAGCACCACCTCGCCATTGCCCCGCCGATCCAGCGTGCGGAGGGCCGCGTAGGTGGTGGTGTCGATGGTGAACCGGAGCCGGGGGCGGGCGCGCTCCAGGTCTGAGCTGTTCTCCGGCGTCGGGTCCTCGAACTGCGTTTCGTGGGTCGGCGTGCTGTCATCGATCATGGGCGGCTTCCTGATGGGATTGAGACGCGCGGCGGGCGCTGGCACGGGCGTCCCTGCGCACGGGTAGGCTGCGGCTGTGTGCGACGGGGCTGGTTGCGGTGCGTTTCAGGGTCTATTGTTAGTGAACCTATAGAGTATTACAAGCGCGCTCAGAGAGGCGGCTTCACCGAAGCTGGTGTTTGCCTTGCCCGGAACGGCTGCTCGGCTTGCGTCGGAATGGGGGCCACCATCGCCGGAATACGCAGCTGGCGGCCGGCCCAGTCACACGACTCGTCGTGAATCCACCCACGCTGGGAACGCAGTCTGAGGCTCCTGCGAGATCACGCCGCTATCACGCGGTGTAGGGGCAGGCGTTTGCCCGCAGAACGCCGGTCATCGGCCGGTTACGCCCAAGGACAGTGGCTCGGCACCGGGGTGAGGGGCTACTTCGCCTACCAAGCGGTGCCGAGCAACGTGCATACCTTCAGGCATTCCGGCCGCAGGTCACGCGGCACCGGCTGTATGCCCTGTGCCGCCAGCAATGGGGACCGGATGCCCTGGGAAAGAATGCGCGAGCTGTCTGGTCGCTGACTCCGAATTCTCAGGATTCTGCCCCCTGGGCGTCGTCAGCTCGGCACCTCAGCCGAGGCGACAACTTACCTGACACAGGGGGCACGTAGCTGGCGACGAGACCGGGCCGAGTGGGCTCGGCGTTCGGCTGGGTCCTTTCCGACGTCACCACCTTCACTTCAGCGATGACGGACAGGCCCTTGAATCCGTCCTTGGTGCGGATGGACTGCACCTCAAGGCGGTAGCGTCCGGCCTTGAGCTACTGCGCGCCGAGGGTGGCCTGGGCGGTGGCGATGCGTGCGAGTGCTGCGTTGCTCATATCCCGTGTTTCCGTTCGAATGGCGGGGCGCCAAAGGGACGTCCTCACCTTCTTTATGGGGGCGCTTTCCGGGAGTGGTCCATGCGCCCAGTACGCGTGCGGCTTGCTAGAGTTCGCATGCACATTCGGGTGTGC
This sequence comes from Myxococcus sp. AB056, assembly GCF_006547365.1. Taxonomy (NCBI): domain Bacteria; kingdom Pseudomonadati; phylum Myxococcota; class Myxococcia; order Myxococcales; family Myxococcaceae; genus Myxococcus; species Myxococcus sp. AB056. The sequence goes on from NZ_VHLB01000112.1 coordinate 23,518, forward strand.
GGTCAGCTTGTTCAGTCTGGAGGTCTAATGGAGAACCGAGGAGTGTTAATTGGGGGTTTGGCGGAGGGGCGCGTTAAGGAGTGGGCTCTCCTTGGCGGCATGTTTCCCAATAAGGCTGGTGACGATAAGGGCGGGTGGGATTTCTTGTTGGAGGTCGAGCGAAAAAAGGAAGGACATGCGGAGGCTATTTCGCTGGATCGGTTACCTAGTATGCCTGAGTTTCGTGTTCAGGTGAAGGCTACAGATGGAACGCGAGCGCCCAAAATTGCATTGTCGAATCTGTTGCGTCTTTGTCAGTCTCCTCAGCCCGCGTTTGTTGTGATTGTTCTTTATGGTGGCAAGGAACAACCTCAGGCTGCTTATCTGGTTCACGTTGGTGAGCGTCTGATAGGGAAATGCCTCAAGCGATTGCGCGAATTGTCTGTTGATAGGCAGGGTAGGCTAAACAAGATCGAGATAAGCGTCCCATGGGAAGAAAAAGACAGGTTTGACCAGCCTGATTCTCTGGCGACAGGCTTGGCTCTAAGGCGAGGTCTGGAAGGCTATGTGTGCGAGGGGCTTGCGGAGTACGCCAAAAGGAAGACGGGGTGGTTTCGGAGTGTAGGTTTTTCCGAAGTCGCGATTAGGGGAAAGTTTGGGGTAGCGCCTGATGTGGAACGTACTTCCAGGGAGGTTCTTGAAGATTTTGCACTGGGGCTCAGGGATTCGATGCGGGTTGAGATTAGAGAGGCAACCGAGATTCGCTTCGATATAGGGAAGCCGTTACCATGGCCATCCAGTGCGGTGATTGCTTTCCCGAAAAACAATCCTCCTGCAAAGTCAGTGTTTGTGAGATTTTCGTGGAGAGAACATCGGGTGCTGCTGAAGGCAGAGATGTATGCCACTTATCTTTTCTTTCGGGATCTCCCTGTGGAAAAGCAAGGGTTTCGGCTCAAGATGCGATTTTTTGAGTTTGTTTCTCGTGGCGACAAAGTGGATGTCCGAATGGTGGCGCCCGACTATGGCGATGCGGTCTCGCTAGCGGAGTTGCATGATGCTTTTAGGTTGATGGTTTTGATTCGAGAGTCGCGAGCTAGTGGCGAGAGGATTGAGCTGAGAATATGTCTTGATGGTATCTGGGTTAGTGGTTTTCGATTTGAGCTTCCTGGGAGAGGTGGGTTTGGACTGGATGATTCCGAGGTCGTTGATGTCGTGTCGGACTTGATTGTAGTGGTTGAACGCCTGGGGATCGGGAGAGATGTCTCAGTCTCTATTGATTCGATTCTGGGGCAATCTGAAAGAATTCGGCAGTGTCGCAGACTCTTAGAGCAAAGGTTTGATGGTGTGGTGGTTTGTGGAAAGATAATGCCAGTCTGTGCGCCGCTGGAATGTTCGGGCGATTCGGCGGGTTTTGTTGTCGTGGATGGTCGAGTTGAATTTAGGGTTGATTTTGGCGTGCCCTGGATCTTGGTCTTTCGAGTCGGAGGGAATGTTGTGGTTGTTTCTGTTGCGATGTATGGTCGGCCGATCTGTCGAGGTGTCGATGGGGTCGGAGTTGTGTCTTATGATTTTGTTCCGAAGTTCGAGGTGGTCGAGGAATTTGTGGAGGCCGTCCCTGAAGGGGGCGCATACTCCTTGGTGCCTCACAGGGCGCGACTGCGAGACTGGATGGTGGCGAAAGGAATCTTCATCCCTCTGCCTTTTGCTCCGAAACAACCTGAGCCTGCGCATGCATCCGAGGAGGTTGAGGAGTCATGAAGGACTGTGCGTGTGTTTGATGTCGGCTGTGGTAGTAGCTTTTGTGGCTGTCCGTCAGTCTGCTGAATAAATCGCGCCCTCTCGCGAGCAGTGGCGAACGCATCTGTGAAGTCCTGAGAGTGCAGGCACACGTCCACCTCGACGAAAGGTGCTTGTTGGCCGGGTCGATGCGCGCGCGAGGAGCTGCTCCCAGGAAGCTCCATCCGCGGGCGGCGTCACCACGAGGTTGCGCGAGAACTAATGGAAGTTCTTCCCTGTAGCGTGTGCTTTGATGCTTGCCACTACGGAGCGCGTTCCGGTCTCTCTGAGGATTGCCTCGGACGCGGCCTTGCCCCCGCCGTAGAACGGGACGCCTGCCGTCTTCGCGATGCGCTCTCCCAGCTTTGGGAACTCGACCCAGACGATTCCCACCCGCGAGCGAGCCCACTCCGCTGCGTCCTTCACGAGAAAGTCCGACACCCAAACGGAATGGGGCTCGGGCTGCACAGCGGTATGAATCTCCGCCCACTCCTGCCATGTCGCCGCGTGCCAGACGGGCTTGTCGCCCTCGTAGGGAGGCGACATGTGAGCGCGGATGGCTGCTTTAGTTAGCAGCCCCGGCGAGTCCAGGTGTGAAGTTGCCCCGGTTTCGTGGAGTTCCACCCGCTGTGCGAAAAGGGTCCCACGATGCCGAAGTCACGTCCCCCATACCCGCCGGAGTTCCGTGAGCGGGTCGTCGAGCTGTTGAAAGCCGGCCGCT
>NZ_VHLB01000113.1:0-25315 GCF_006547365.1 Myxococcus sp. AB056
GGGGGCGGTGGCGGGGGAGGGGCTGCGGCGCTATTCGCTGGGCGAGGACTCAGGGCCCATTGAAGTGGTGCACGCGGATGCGCGCGAGTACCTGAAGACGTTGCCGCCGCGCGCGTTCGACGTTGTCTTCTTCGATCCGATGTTCGCGAAGCCGCGCAAATCACAGCCGGCGTTCGACATGCTGCGCCGCTTCGCGGAACACGCGCCGCTGACGCAGGAGACGCTGGAGGAAGCCCGGCGCGTGGCGCGGCGGTGGGTGGTGGTGAAGGGCGCGAAGTACACGGACGACCTTCGCAAGCTGGGCCTGGAGGACGAGCCCGGCTCGCGCTTCACCGACGTCATCTGGGGCCGCGTGGGGCCCTCCGCCGAGCCGTGAGGGCCGTTATCACGGCTGCACGGTGCCGCCCATTCGCGGCGTCCACAGCAGGCCCAGGTCCAAGGGGAGGACCTCGAACGGCTCCGCGTTCACGGTGACGTTCCCCGTGAACAACTGGCTCCGGACCCAGCTCGTGGCCCCTTGCCGGTAGACCTCCAGGGACTGGCGAACGGGGTCGATGAGCCACACGTTCGCCACACCTTCGCGGAAGTACAGCGGCATCTTTCGGACCCGGTCCAGGCTCCGCGTGGAGGGGGACAGGACTTCGCACAGCCAGTCTGGCGCAGTGCTGATCCAGGGCAGTTCGGGGTCTGGGGGCTCTGGCAGCCTCTCTCGGCGCCACCCGGCCACGTCGGGCACCACCACATCGCGAGCGAAGTGGAGTTCAGGTTCAACCAGGAACCACCAGCTACCAGGCCCCTCACGTGAGAGTTCGAAGGGATGCGCGAGGAGGCTCGTCAGCCGGGCGGCAGCGCGCAGGTGTCCGTAGGCGGGCCTGGGCGAGGCGTACAGCGAGTCATCGACGATTTCACCGACCCATCCGACCGGAAGCTGCTCGATGTCCTCGTAGGTCGCTGGTTTCCGATTCTTGCCCCTGCTCATGCCCACACCTCGCCGTGAATGGAACCTGTGAAGTCCTCAAGGTAGCACCCGACCTCCAGGGGTGACTACCTGACAGGTTCCCATCCTGCGGGAGGCCCTGACACGTCGTGTGAGGCCTACTCGTTCCCGGCGCCCTTCGGGGGGCCTTCGCTGCCCATCGGGGAGAGCCGGGCGGACAGGGCTCCGGCCTGCTCATGGGCCATCTTGTCCCGCGGTGAGCGGTAGTACTGCATGGGCGAATGGTGCAGGAAGTTCGACACCCGGCTCGTGTACAGACAGGCGTACTGCTCCACCTGGTAGCCAAAGCGGCTGTTCTCGTTGCCTTCCTTGAAGAGCAGCCCCCAGTACGGATTGAAGCCTTCCTCCACGTCCTGCTCGAGCGTGTCCGCGACCTCGTTGGCCTCTTTCAAGGCCCGCCGCATCCGGTCCAGCTCCGCCTTCGTCTGCTTGCGGAGCTCCTCCACGCCCAGCCGCTCGTCCGGTGACAGCTGTTCTCGCTCCAGCCGCCGATCCAGGATGTTGAGCAGCGTCTTGTGGTGGTTCACCTCGTCGTCCAGGCGCTCACGGAGCACCTCCACCTGCGACAGCGTTCCAATCTCCTCCTGCCGCGTCGCCGTGTACGTGATTTCGTCCTCAATCTCCTGGACCACCATGCACGTGCGCCACAGCGACGACTTCTTCGACTTCAGGATGTCGCCGTAGATGTGGTCGCCCACGTACAGGATGTTCTCGCCCCGGAAGCCGGTCAGCTCCTCGAAGCGCGCCAGGTTGCCGCCCGAGTACACCTTGCCGCGCTCCAGCGACGTGGCCTCGCCCAATACGCGGCCTTCCTCCGTGGAGGCATCCAGCTCCAGGAAGGGGTGTGAGTCGGTGAAGAAGCCCGGCTTGCCCGCCGACGTCACGACCACGTCGAAGTAGTTCCTCCAGCTCGGGTACTCCGCGAGCTGCCCGTCCAGGAGGTACTTCATCACCGCGTCCGTGTAGTCCCACGCGGAGTTCGTCAGCAGGAACAGCCGCTTCCCGCCCGAGCGCAGCTTGTGCAATGCCGGCCCCAGCTCCGGGTCCAGGAACACGTAGCGCGCCAGGTCCTTGCGCACCTCGCGCTTGAGCGAGTTGTCCCGGTGCACCGTGTCGATGGCCTCCCGGATGTCGTCGTACAGCTTGCCGTACTGGACCGTGTGCCCCAGCGACTCCAGCAGCTCGATGATGCCCGCGAACAGGCACGTCTCCGGCAGCGCGAACAACGTGTCGTTCCACGCGAACTGCGGGTTGCGCAGCCGCACGCGCTTGTTCCGGTACAGCTCACGCGAGACCTCGCGCTTCAGCGGGCGCAGCCCGTGGTACGCACGGCCCACGTGGCCGAAGCGGTCCATCTTCAGGATGTTGCCGTTGACGCGGTCCACCGCCAGCCCGCGCATCACGAAGTGGTGGTCGTACAGCAGCCCGCCCACCACCGGCGGATAGCCGTACTCACTCACCAGCTTCGCCAGCGTCATGTCGAACGACAGCTGCTCCAGCCGGCGCATGTGATAGATGGCCAACGTGTAATCCATGTCGAAGCCGAACAGCTCGACACTGGCCATGCGCAGGTTGCGGTTGACGAAGATGTCCCGCGCCCGCTGCACCACCACCCGGCGCTCGCGGGGGGACGTGAGCAGCCGCGTGAGTTCCTCGTCGGCGAGCAGTCCATCGGCCCGCTGCGCGGCGTCCTCGGCGCGGGAGCGATTGAGGGGAGAACGGAAGCTCCCGTGAAGCGGGTCCGGCACGGGCCCACCCGGGATGGGACGGAACGGGGAAAGTGATGGTGCCAAGGGACTCAGACACATAACACGCGTGTGGGTGGCCCGGCTCTTACCTTGCGGGGTTTGGAGCCGGCATGGCACGCTTCGGGGTCTGCGATGCGCTCGCCCACCCGACGACAGCCCTCGGAGGCCCCCGAGGCGGTTCAAGCTCGCCTGTCCGCCCGGATCGCCGCGCTCGAAGATCGGGTTCGCCGCCTGGAGGCCCGGTTGCGTCTGAAAGTCGCCGCCACCGAGCCCGCCGCGCGAAGAACCGCCCAGCGTGCGGCCGAGCGTCCGGCCAGGGCCCGTCCCCGCTGCCCGGGGTGCACGCTGGAGCTGCCGCGGGGCCGCCGCGGTGAGTCGTGCGTGTGGTGTGGTTTCGTCTTTTCCGCCGTCACGCGGCGACGTCCGGCGCGAAAGAAGCGATGACCGCCACGTACCGGCTGACGGGCAAGGTGGAAGGCGGGGAGCTGGCCGAGCTGTACCAGGGCCTCGAGCTTCCCGGCATCCCCGTGGTGGTGAAGCTCTTCCACCCCAGGACGTCCGATCCGGCCTACGCCCATGACCTGGCGGAGACGACGCGGCTGCTGCAGCCCGTGCGGCACCCGGGCATCCTCCACGTCGTGGACCTGGGCGTCATCCGCCAGCGCCTGGCCGTGGTCCGCGAGGACGTGGACGGCTTCACCCTGGGCACCGCGCTCCAGCGCCTGCACTCCAAGGACGTGGTGCTGCCGCCCACCGTGGCGCTCCACATCATCATCCAGCTCCTGGAGGCCCTGCATCAGGCGCACGAAGCGGGCGTGGTGCACGGCGCCATCACCCCGGGCAACGTGGTGCTGTCGCATGACGGCCTGCCCGCGGTGTGCGACTTCGGCGCGCTGCGCGCCCTCATGGCCGTGCCCCAGCTGCGCAAGTCGTTTGGCCACCGGGGCCGCGGCACATACCGCGCGCCGGAAGTCACACGGGGCGAGCCGCACTCCGCGCAGTCGGACATCTACTCGCTCGGCGCCATCGCCTACGAGCTGCTCACCCAGCGTGAGCCCGTGGTGCCCGGCAGCGGCGGGGTGTCCACGCGGCGCAGCGAGGCGTTGCCGCCGCCCAGCCGCGTGGACCGGCGCATCAATTCACGGCTGGATCCGCTCATTCTCCGCGCACTGGAGCCCACGCCCCAGCGCCGCTTCCGCTCCTGTGGCGAGTTCGCCACGTCGCTTCGCAATCAGCTCGCGGCCACCGGCGGCATGCCCTCGGCGGACGACGTTCGCCGCTTCGTGCGGGAGCTGTTCCCCAACGAGATGAGCCTCGTCAGCTCGGGGCCCCCGCCATTCAAGGAGCCCTTCACGCTGGAGCCCATCTCCGGCGCGGAGATGGACGACCTGCGCGCGGAGGAGCTCGAGAAGTCCGTGGTTCAGCGCGCCCCATACAGCCGCGCGCTGACCGAGGACGAGGCCAACGCGGAGACGCAGCAAGCCTCCGAGCCCGCGTTCGAGGAGTACCGCCCGGAGCTGTACGAGCGGGACGTGGCGGACGCGGCCACGCGGGTGCGGGCACCTTCGCGCGCGTCCGCCTCCGACTCCACCTCCGCGCCGGGGGAGGACACCGGGCCCGCTCCCGCCGGACCGCTGGAGCAGGGGTGGGAAGCGCCGCCGGGCGCTGCTCCGCCGAAGCCTCGCCGCCAGCAGTCATCGGTGGGGGGAGGGAGCGGCAACACCCGCATCGGGCGAAACCCGCGCCTCAAGGTCGTGGAGGACTTCTCCGCGCCCGAGCCGTCCGCGGATGACGAGGGCTCGATCTCCGTCTCCGCGCCAGGTCGCCGCGGCGCCCGGATCCGCCGCGCCCCCGTGGAGGCCAAGGGGCCCAAGACGATTCCGGACGTGTTGCCCGCGGTGCAGCCAGTCTCGGCGCGAGCGCGTGACGACATCGCGATGCCGCCGTCCGATCCGGCGTTGCCTTCGACATCCGACGTGCACCGGCGCCTGGTGAGCGCGGAGCAGCGGTTGTCCGTGGCCCAGCACCGGTATGGACGCCGGTTGGGCATCGCGGCGGCCATTGCCGGGGTGGGTTTGGTCACCTTCCTGGTGGCCGCGTGGCAGCTCGGTGGTGATGCCGCACCCGCGCCAGAGGAGGCCCCGCGAGAGGCGCAGGCCGAGGCCGCCCCGGTGGGCCCACCGCCCGCCATGCCCATCTCGCCGCCGGTGCCGGTGCCGGCGCGTCCGCCGCCGCCCGCTCCAGAAGCCGCGTCGCGAGGGGACGAGGAGGACGCGGCCCCCGAGCCGAAGCCTCCCCCGAAGTCTCAGCGCGCGTATGTCACCATCACCACCAATGTGCCGGCGACCGTCTACGTCGACGGCACGCGGCTGAGCCGTCGTACGCCCCTCAACCGATACCCCGTCAAGGTGGGCACCCGGCGCATCAAGCTGGTGTCCGTCGCCACCGGTGAGCCCAAGGAGCTGGACCTGCGCATCAAGCGGGGGCAGCACCTCAAGGTCCTGGTGGACTCGTTCACATCTCCGAGGCGGTGACCATGGACCCGACCCGCATCTTCGTCGTCGAGGATCAACCCCAGCTCCTCAAGAACCTGGTGAAGGTGCTGGCCACCTTCCCCGAGCTGGAGGTGGTAGGCACCTCCCAGGAAGGGGAGGCTGCGGTGGAGGACATCGTCCAGCTCCGCCCCCAGCTCGTCCTCCTGGACCTGGAGTTGCCCGGCATCAACGGCATCCAGGTGACCCAGCGGGTGAAGCGCCGCGCCCCGGAGGTGGAGATCCTCATCCTCACGTCCTTCGACGACGAGACGAAGGTCTACGAGGCCATCCAGGCCGGGGCCTCCGGCTACCTGGTGAAGCGCGTGGGGCCGGAGAAGATCCGCTCCGGCATCCAGGAGGTGATGGAGGGCGGGACGGTCCTGGAGCCCATCATCGCCAAGCGCTTCTGGAACTACTTCCAGTCCGTACAGGCGAAGTCCACCCAGGCGGAGAAGAAGCCGGAGAACCCCTGGTCGCTCACGCCGCTGGAGTTCGAGGTGCTGCGCTACGTGGCCAAGGGCCTCTCCAACGCCGAGGTGGGGCACGTGATGACGCTGGAGCGGCGGACGGTGCGCACGCACCTGTCGCATATCTACCGGAAGATGGGCGTCAACTCTCACGTGGAGGCCGTGGTGATGGCCTTGCGTGCGGGTGTCGTGGATCTATAGCCACGCTCTGGTTAGGTTCGGGGTCCTATGTCCAAGGCTTCCCCGAGCAAAGTACCCACTCGCGTGGCGGACCCCGCACTCGAGTCCCTGTTCGACGTCCACGAGGCCACGCTTCCCAACGGCCTCCAGGTGCGGCTGCTCGCCAACCACCAGGCTCCTGTCGTCAGTCTCTACACCGTGTTCCAGGTCGGCAGCCGCAACGAGCGGCCCGGCATCACCGGCATCAGCCACCTGTTCGAGCACATGATGTTCAACGGGGCGAAGAAGTACGGCCCCAAGATGTTCGACAAGACGCTGGAGTCCAACGGCGGCCGCTCGAACGCGTACACGTCCACCGACCTGACGGTGTACTACGACGACTTCTCCGCCGACGCGCTGGAGACGGTGCTGGACCTGGAGTCGGACCGGATGCGCTCGCTGCGCATCTCCCAGGCGACGCTCACCAGCGAGCGCGAGGTGGTGAAGGAGGAGCGCCGCGTCCGCGTGGACAACGACATCTTCGGCCTCATGGACGAGGAGCTGGGCACGCTCGTCTACAAGGCGCATCCCTACCGCTGGCCTGTCATTGGATGGATGGCGGACATCGAGGCCATCCGCCGCGAGGACTGCCAGGACTACTTCCGCACCTACTACGCGCCCAACAACGCGGTGCTCTACATCGTCGGGGCCATCGACCCGAAGAAGACGCTGGCGCTGGTGCGCAAGTATTACGGGAACATCCCCAAGGGCCCCGCGCCCGCGGCGGTGCTCAACTCGGAGCCCGAGCAGAAGGGCGAGCGCCGCGCCGAGGTCCGCCACCCCGCGCAGTCCCCCGCGCTGATGCTGGGCTTCCGCGGGCCGGCCGCGCGCGATGACGACACCTTCGTGCTGGACGTCATCCAGTACGTGCTGACGAAGGGGGAGGGGAGCCGGCTGATCCGCTCGCTGGTGTACGAGCAGAAGCTGGCCGTGTCGCTGATGCTCGACTGGAGCTGGCGCATCGACCCGGGCACCATCCTCTTCTACCTGGCCCTGAAGCCGGACTCCGACCCGAAGAAGGTGGAGGCCGCGCTGTACGCCGAACTGGAGAAGATCGCGCGCGAGGGCATCACCGAGCGCGAGCTGCAGAAGGCGCAGAACAACCTGCGCTCGGACCACCTGCGCGAGCTGGCCACGAACAGCGGCCGGGCGCATGCCCTGGGTCACTACGAGGCGCTGCTCGGCGACTGGCGCCGGTTGCTGACGCTGCCCTCCACCTACGCCTCCATTACCAACGACCAGGTCAAGGCCGTGGCCGCGAAGTACTTCGCGCCTGAGCGCCGCTCCGTGGTGACGCTGGTTCCCGCGCCCACCGAAGCCTGAGCCCGGTCCGTACAAGGAAACCTCCCGATATGGCTTCTCGCAAGAGCCCCTCCCGAAAGTCCCCCGCACGTCCGGCGAAGCGCGCCGGCGGCAAGGCCCCCGTCGCTCGCAAGGCTCCGCCGAAGCGCGGCGCGCCCCGCGCCACGACGAGCGCCCTCACGCTTCCCACGCTGCACGAAAGCACCACGTCCAGTGGCCTGAAGGTCATCGCCGCCGAGCGCGGGCCTCTGCCCATGGTGTCCGTGCGGCTGGTGATTCGCGCGGGCAGCGCCACCGACCCGGATGGCAAGCACGGCCTGGCGGACTTCACCGCCCGGCTGCTGCGCCGGGGCACCCGCCGGATGAACGCGCAGGCCATCGACGAAGCGGTGGAGTTCGTCGGTGCCAGCCTGGGCGTGGGTGTGAGTGAAGACACGCTGTCAGTGGCCCTCACCACGCCGTCCGAGCACTTCGCGCAGATGCTCGACATCCTGGGCCAGTTGGTGCGCGAGCCCACGTTCCCGCAGTCCGAAGTGGACGATGCGCGCGAGCGCGAGCTGGCGCAGTTCGCCAATGACCTGGACGACCCGTCCATCATCGCCGACCGCGCCATGGTCCGCGCGCTCTGGGGCAACCACCCCTACGGCCACGACGTGGGCGGTTCGTCGAAGAGCGTGAAGACCTTCACGCGCGATGACGTGGTGCGCTTCCATCAGGAGCGCATGGGCCCCAAGGTGTCCATGCTCATCGTGGTGGGCGCGGTGGATCCGCAGCATGTGGCTGCCGCGGCGGAAGACGCCTTCGCTGATTGGACGGGCGGGCCGGATGCGCCCGTGGCCATTCCCGCGCCGGAGCGCATTGCCCTGGGGGGGCGGGTCATCATCGTGGACAAGCCGGACCAGACGCAGTCGCAGGTGCGGCTGGGCGGCCCCGGCATGCGCATGGGCCACGAGGACTATTTCCCCGCCACGGCGATGAACATCGCCCTGGGCGGTGGATTCACCTCGCGCCTGATGAACGAGATTCGCGTCAACCGCGGCCTCACATACGGCGTCAGCTCGTGGTTCGACTCGATGAACGCGGCCGGCGTCTTCGCGCTGTCCACCTTCACGAAGACGGAGTCCACGCGCGAAATCATCGACGTGGCGCTGGCGGAGATTGGCGGCGTCCGGGAGAAGGGGCTCAAGCCCCGCGAGCTGGCGGATGCCCAGGCCTACCTCGCCGGCCTGTACCCGCTGCGGACGGAGACGAACGAGTCCATTGCCGGAAGCATCGCCGAGGCCCGCCTGCACGGGCTGGGGGATGACTGGGTGGAGCGGTTCCGGGACCGGCTGCGCGCGGTGACGCCGAAGCAAGTCGTGGCCGCAGCCAAGAAGTACTGCTTCGCGCAGGCTCCCGCCGTGGTGGTGCTGGGCAAGGCGGACGTGGTGAAGAAGCAGCTCAAGGGCCTGGGCCCCATCACCGTGGTGCCGGCGTCGGAGTACGAGTGACGGACGTCCGCATCCTCTTCGAGGGCGGCGGCGTGCTCGTGGTGGACAAGCCGCCCGGGATGCTCGTCATTCCCGGGCGCGAAGGCGGCCCCTCGCTGCGGGAGTTGCTGGAGACGCAGCGGCGCCAGAAAATCTTCGTGGTGCACCGGTTGGATCGGGACACCTCGGGGGCCCTCGTGTTCGCACTGGACGCCGCGGTGCACCGGGCCCTGTCGGGTGCCTTCGAGACGGGGAAGGTGCGCAAGCGCTACGTGGCGCTGGTGGAGGGCCGGGTCGAAGCGCCGCAAATGGTGGATGCGCCCCTGGTGGCGGGCAGGAAGGGGCGCATGCGCGTGGCTCGGCCTGGGGATACGGAAGCCAAGGCCTCGCGCACCCGCGTGCGGCCCGTGGAGACCTTCGAGCGTGCGTCCCTGGTGGAGGCCGAGCCTCTCACGGGGCGGACGCACCAGATTCGCGTGCACCTGCTGTCCCTGGGGCACCCGCTGCTGGTGGACCATCAGTACGGCCGCGAGGCGCCGCTGACGGAGAAGGACCTGGGCGGGGAGGGGGATTCGGTGGTGCTGTCACGCACGCCGCTTCATGCCGCGCGTGTGGAGTGGCCGGCCCTGGCAGGTGTCGAGGCGCGCGCCGTGGAGGCGCCCGTGCCGGAGGACATGGCCCGTGCCCGCGAGTTGCTGCGGGCGTCCGTCACTTCACTTTGACGCCCAGGGCCGGTTCACGGTTCGAACCGCATGCCCAGGTACATCGCGAGCCCGCCGAGCTGACTGTCCAGCCAGGGCGTGTGCACCGGCGCCCAGGCGCCTCGCGCCTCCGCCAATGCGCTCCAGCGGCCGAAGCGGTGGGCCGCTTGTAGGGAGACGAAGCCCATGCCGGAGACCCTGCTCTCTTTCACTTCGCCCTGGAATTCGCTGGAGAGGTAGTGGTGGAAGGGGACGGGCCCGGCGCCTGCCCGCCCGTGGAGGGAGAACGCGCCACGGCGGAAGAGCTCCGCGCGAACGGAGAGCAGCAGGGGCAAGGCCAGCACCTGCGAGTGGACCGCTCCGAGCGCCTCGACCGGGCCACTGTACATGGCGGTGCGGGCTCCGACTTCCAGCTCCGCCGCGATGCGGTGCCTCCACCAAGGCGTGAGGACCGAGACGCCGACACCGCCCGATGGACCGGTGTTGGCGCTACTCGCGATGACTCCTCCCGCGAGCAGGAAGAACGAGCTCCGCCAGGTGTCGACCGCCTCGGAGGCGGCCGCGGTGACGGGCGTGGACCGCACGGTGATGCCGGCCTCGGTGTGTGCTGCGTGCGCCTGGTCCCGGTGGCGGACGCGCACCTTCACCCGCTTGGCTCCGGAAGCTGGAACGACGCGAACACGCAACACGTCCTGGGCATTGGCCCCGACGTCGGCCGAGTAGGGCGCATCTTCCGTCAGAAGCTCCTGTGTTGGCGGAGCGGAGCCGCTTCTCGCGGGGGCCGTCTGCGTTGCCGCACCTGACAGCGGCCCCATCGTCTGCGGGTCCTCGGAGGTCGGGGCTACCGCCGCTGACGTCGGACTCTCCTCATCGGGAGGGGCGACCGCCGCGCCTTCCGCCACCACGTCGACGTTACTGGCGCGCAGGGGCGCTTCGCCCGCCATCAGTAGCCAGCCTCCCTCCACCGAGGGCAGGGAAGGCGGCGTGAGTGCCGTGGCCAGCGGCGAGTCCGGCGGCGGGTCCAGTGGAACGGCGGCATCGGTGCGAAGCGTCCCTCGCGTGGCCAGCACTCGTGCCTGCCGGACGCCAGGCGGGACTTCGACAGGCACGCGGGCCTGTCCCCGGGCGTTCGCCCGAACAGGGCCGAAGCGACGATTCGCGACCTCCACCTCGACGTGCGCGCCCGCCGCCGTGGCGACATCGAGCTCTGTGAGTCCCACCAGCGGCAGCCGCACCACCGTCACCGGGGGCGGCGCGTCCGCAGTGGGGGCGTCCGTCCAGAAGAGGAGCACGGCCACGTGCGGATAACGAACGGAAGGAGGCCGCCACTGGAAGAGACGGACCGCACCACGCTCCACGCGGTTCGAGTCGAAGGTGCCCGTGGATGCGGCGGCGTAGAGGGTTCCCGTGCCGGCGGGGACCAGGACCTTCAACGTCACCGGGGCATCGGTGCCGAGCACGATGCGCTCGGGTGACCAGGACACGGTGACGTCAGGTGTGGCCGCCAACCCCGCCACCGGCATGGCGAGGACCATCAGGAGGGGCAGCGCGCGCAGTGTCATCGTCCGTGCCCCTCCTGATGAATGTGCGGCCCCGGTCAATCTCCCGACGCGGGGGGCGGCTCGGCGCCGTCAGCGGGCGCCGGCTCGGCGCTGTCACTGACGGGCAGGGGCTTGTCCGCGGGTCCGGTCACCTGCCGGCTGGGCGGGTTGAAGACCGGCTTCTCCACCGGGCCGCCACCACGGCCGTGCACCAGCGTCTTGGTGTCGGTGCGGAAGGTGATGTCCACCTTGTCGCCGCGAACGGCCGACACGTAACCCGTGCCGAAGGTGGGATGCTGGATGACCTGATCCACCTTGTACGTGTCCTTCGGGCTGTAGCGGGGCGCGTTGGCGACATCCTTTCCAGCGAGCTGCTCCTCGAAGGAGATGATGACCTTCTCCGCCTTCGCGGACGCGCTCGAGCTGCTGGAGGACGCGCGCGGGGCGCGGGTGGTGCTGGACGAGGGGCGATCCGTCGCACCAGGCGCCGCGCGATAGGCGTGGTCTCCGCCACACGTGTTGCAGCGCACCCGAGCAATCTTCGTTCCCACCATCGCCAGGATGGTGTGCGCGAGGGTGAGCTTGCAGCGGGTACAAAGCGCATCCACCTCGCCGCCGACCTTATGAGTTGCCATGTTCGTTCGTCTGTTTCTCTGCCCGGCAGGGGACGCCGCCGGGCATGGGAGTAAAGGGGCGCGGAACATAACGGCATCGCTTCCAAGGGAGGAAGTGTCTTCGTCGCTTGCCTCCCCGGGCCTTGTGCCGGCCACCGGGCCGCCATAAAGAGTAGCCCCGAACGCATGACGACGCAGACCCCCAGCAAGCCGGCACGCGAGCCCGGGCCCATCACCCAGGCCGTCACGAGCTTTGGCCAGGGCCTCATCGACATTGTCAGCACCCTGGGCGGAATCATCACCATGGGGCTGGCCGTGTTCCGCTGGAGCGTGCGGCGCCCCTTCCGGCTGGTCAACCTCTTCGCCCAGTTGGACTTCGTGGGCGTGGGGTCCATCTTCATCGTGTCGCTCACCGGCACGTTCACCGGCATGGTCTTCGCGCTACAGACTTCCACCGCCTTTCAGCTCTTCGACGCGGAGAGCCTGGTGGGCCCCACGGTGGCACTGACGCTCACCCGCGAGCTGGCGGCCGTGTTCTCCGCGCTGATGGTGACCATGCGCGCAGGTTCTGCCATGTGCACCGAGCTGGGCACCATGCGCGTCACCGAGCAGGTGGACGCGCTGGAGACCATGGCCGTCAACCCGGTGCAGTACCTGCTGGTTCCCCGAGTGCTGGCCGGCCTCTTCATGGTGCCGGCGCTCACCATGCTCTTCAACACCATGGGCATGGGCGGGGCCTACGTGGTGGCCGTCGGGGGCCTGGGCATCTCCCCCGGAACCTTCCTCTCCCGGACGCAGCAGTGGCTGGCGCCCGAGGACATCTTCCAGGGTCTGCTCAAGGGCGCCGTGTTCGGCCTGTCGGTGTCCCTCATCTGCTGCTTCAAGGGCTTCAACGCCTCGGGCGGCGCCAAGGGCGTGGGGCAGGCCACCACGGAGGCGATGGTGGCCAGCGCCCTGTCCATCTTCATCCTCGACTTCATCCTGGGCGTCCTCTTCTTCTGATGTCGCCCCCGGCTTCCAACGCTCCGGCGTCCGGCACGCCGATGATCCAGGTGGTCGACCTGCACAAGACGTTCGGCGACCACAAGGTGCTCACCGGCATCAACCTCACCGTGCCGGCCGGCAGCACCTGCGTCATCCTGGGCGGCTCCGGCTCCGGCAAGACGGTGCTGATGAAGCACATGATTGGCCTGCTCAAGCCGGACCGCGGCCAGGTCATCATCGACGGGGAGGACATCGTCCCCATGGGCGTCGAGGCGCTCCAGAAGGTGCGCAACAAGTTCGGCATGGTGTTCCAGGCCGCCGCGCTGTTCGACTCGATGACCGTCTTCGAGAACGTGGCCTTCCCGCTGCGGGAGCACACGAAGGATTCGGAGGACGTCATTCGCCAGAAGGTCCGCGCGCGGTTGGACCTGATGGGTCTGAAGAAGGACGTCGAGGACCGGTTCCCCGCGGACCTGTCCGGCGGCATGCGCAAGCGGGTGGGCCTGGCGCGGGCCATCGTCATGGATCCGAAGGTGGTGCTCTATGACGAGCCGACCACCGGCCTGGACCCCATCACCACGGACTACGTGGACGAGATGATCCTGGCCGCCCAGAAGGAGCTGGGCGTCACCAGCGTGGTCATCAGCCATGACATCTCCTCCGCCTTCAACGTGGCGGACCAGATTGCCTTCCTCTCCAAGGGCGTCATCGTGGCCAGCGGTTCGCCGGAGCAGCTCCGCGAGGCGGAGCACCCCGCGGTGAAGGTGTTCCTGGAGACCTGGTTCGGGAAGAACTGATCGGGGCTCGGCGCGGCGGGAGGGCGGGGGGCCCTAGGAAAATGTGGCACTCAGGATGCAAAACGTTAGAGTCGCGCCGGCCGGTCGCTCTCGGAGTCACAACAGGTGAAGAAGCTCGTCACGCCCTTCCGTGTGGGCCTGCTGGTCATCGCGGCGGGGGCTTTTTTCGTCACCTTCGTCCTGTTCGCTCGCAAAGGTGGTTTGAGCGACAGCGAATCCACGAGGGTGTGGGCCTATTTCCGGGATGCGTCCGGCCTCGCCGTGCGTGGGCGCGTGCAGATCGCCGGCATCCCGGTGGGCGAAATCGACGACATCTCGCTCGAGGGGACGCGGGCGAAGGTCTGGTTGAAGATCCGCAACGACGTGGACCTGCGCGAGGACGCCGTCGTCACCAAGCGCTCCGAATCGCTGCTGGGTGACTACCTGCTGGACCTGAACCCCGGCACGGAGGGCGCCCCCCGCCTGGAGTCGGGTGGGCAGATCCGCCGCGTCGTCGACACCCAGGGCATGGAGGCCGTCTTCGAGTCGCTGTCGCAGATCACCTCCGACATCCAGGAGGTGACGGGGGCGCTGCGGGAAGTGCTCGGCGGTGAGCGGGGTGCGGGGTCGCTCCAGCGCATCGTGGAGAACCTGGTGCGGCTGTCGGACTCCGTGGATGCCACGGTCCGCCGCAACGCGGACCGCCTGGACACCATCGTCGGCAACGTCGAGGCCATCTCCGCGGACGTGCGCGGCATCACCCAGGGCAACCAGGCGGAAATCACCCGCATCATCGACAACATCGAGTTCATCACCCGCGACGTGCGCCAGGTGCTCGGCAGCGTGAAGAACATCGTGGGCACGGGTGAAGGCGACGTGAAGGAGACCGTCGCCAGCCTCAAGGAGACGCTCAAGAAGCTGGACGGCACGCTGGGCAACCTGGAGGAGATCACCCGCAAGGTGAAGGACGGGGAGGGTGCCGCCGGCGTGCTGCTGGCCGACGAGGCCGTGGGCCGCGAGCTCCGCGAGACGGTGCAGGACGTGTCGCGCTTCACGTCCCGTCTGACCGACCTCCAGGCGGAGATTGGCATCCAGAGCACCTACCTGGCCGCGCAGGGAAATTCGAAGAACGTCTTCTCCGTGCGGCTCATCCCCAAGCCGGACAAGTACTACCTGCTGGAGCTGGTGGACGACCCTCGCGGCAGCGTGACGACGGAGGTGTTGCAGACGAACCCGCCGTCCGAGGGTGACCCCGTCGTTCAGACGCGGAAGGTGACGAAGGAGAGCCTCAAGGTCAGCGCCCAGTTCGCCAAGCGCTGGTACTTCACCACCCTGCGCGTGGGCCTCATCGAGTCCACCGGCGGCGTGGGCGCCGACCTGCACTTCTTCAACGACGCGCTCCGGTTCCAGGTGGACGCCTTCAACTTCGCGGACGACGAGCTGCGCTACCCCCGCCTGCGCGCCAGCCTGCGCGCCCAGCCCCTCGATCACCTCTATTTGATCGCCGGCATGGACGACATGCTCAACGCGCAGCAGCGGGACCTGGCGACTCGGCGCCTGGTGGCGGGCCGCGACTTCTTCGTGGGCGGCGGCCTGTTCTTCACGGATGATGATCTGAAGGCCATCCTCACCTTGACAGGCATTCCGACGCCCTGAACCCACCGCTCGGTGCTTGACGGAAAACGGGAAACGACGTACCCGGCATGGGCACGGGGCCCAGGGGAGCGCCGTGCCTGATTTCACGGCATCTCCCCCCAGGAAGCTCGCATGTCCCTGCTCGTCGTCGGCTCCGTTGCCCTGGACTCAGTGGAAACCCCCTTCGGCCAGAAGGAGGACATCCTCGGGGGCTCGGCCACCTACTTCTCTACGTCGGCCTCGTTCTTCAGCCCCGCGCGTGTCGTGGCGGTGGTGGGCGAGGACTTCCCCGAAGGGCACCTCAACTTCCTTCGCGGGCGGGGAATCGACCTGGAGGGCCTCACCCGGGAGACGGGCCGCACCTTCCGCTGGAAGGGCCGCTACAGCTACGAGCTGAACGAGGCGCAGACGCTGGACACCCAGCTCAACGTCTTCCAGGCCTTCTCCCCGAAGCTGCCGGAGTCGTACCGGGACACGCCCTACGTCTTCCTGGGCAACATCCACCCGGAGCTCCAGGCGCAGGTGCTGGACCAGGTGAAGGCGCCGAAGCTGGTGGCCGCCGACACCATGAACTTCTGGATCAAGGGCAGCCGGGCCGCGTTGCTCAAGACGCTCTCCCGCGTCAACCTCCTGTTCGTCAACGACGCGGAGGCCCGTCAGCTGGCCGGCGAGCACAACGTGGTGAAGGCCGCTCGCGCCATCATGGCCATGGGCCCGCAGCGCGTGGTCATCAAGCGCGGTGAGTACGGCGCGCTCCTCTTCGAGGCCGAGCACATCTTCGCGTGCCCCGCCTTCCCCCTGGCCGAGGTCTTCGACCCCACCGGCGCGGGGGACACCTTCGCCGGCGGCTTCATGGGCGCCCTGGCCACCTCCAGCGGCGTGTTGGACCAGGCGCTGCTGCGCCGCGCCATGGTGATGGGCAGCGTCATGGCCTCCTTCACGGTGGAGAAGTTCAGCCTGGAGCGCCTGCGCGAGGTGACGCGGCCGGAGATCCACGCCCGCTTCGCCGAGTTCCGGAAGCTGACCCACTTCGACGACCTGGGCTCCCTGGAGCGATGAGGGCGTGGGGAGGGGTGGGGCGCCTCACCACCCTTGAACTTGACTGCGGAATCAGGCCGTCCCTAGGCTGTGGATTCGGGTGACGGAAGAAGGTTCCGGGTTGAGCGAAAACCGAAAGTCCACGCGGATTCCCACCCAGCTTCGGTGCTGGTGCGAGGGTGACAACGTCACGCTCTACGCGCGAATCTCGAATTTGAGCGAAGGAGGACTGTTCCTCCGCACGAGCACGCCCCTGGCACGAGGGGCGCGTACGGTGGTGAAGCTGTCTCCCGCGGGCCACCAGGACATCCAGGCCCAGGCCACGGTGGTGTGGCTTCGGGAGGCGGAGGAGCGAGCGCTTCCGGCGGGCATGGGGTTGCGTTTCGAGTCCCTGGACAGCGATACCCTGGGACGGCTTCGCCAGATGATTTCGCAGCAGCAGCAGAACCAGGTGAAGGCCGGCTGGGCGGGTTGAGCCCACGCCACCGGACCGAGGCCCCGCATGCGTATCGCCGTCATCTCCGACATCCACTCCAACATCGAGGCGCTCACCGAGGTGCTCCGCGTCGCCGAGCACCAGAAGGTGGACCGGTTCGTCTCGCTGGGGGACATCGTCGGTTACGGGGCGTCGCCCAATCCGTGTTGTGAGCTGGTGCGCTCGGTGGCGGAGGTGACGCTCCTGGGCAACCACGACGCGGCGGTGGCGGGGCGGATGGACTACTCGTACTACTACGACGCCGCCCGGCACGCGCTGGACTGGTCCGCCAACGTCCTCACGGACGAGAACATGGCCTGGCTGCGCAGCCTTCCGTACACGTACCGGATTGGCGATGTGGGCTTCTGCCATGGTTCGCCCATCGACCCGAAGGCATACGAGTACATCTTCGCGCTGGAGCAGGCCCGGGAGCTGACGCCCTATGTGGCGGAGCTGCCGGAGGTGACGTTCATCGGCCACAGCCATCTGTGCCGCGCCTTCGCCATTGGCAATGGCGAGGTGAACGACGTGGTGGCCCAGAAGTTCGGCATCCGCCGGGGCTACAAGTACATCATCTCCGTGGGCAGCGTGGGCCAGCCGCGCGACTATGACAACCGGGCGTGCTTCGTCATCTGCGACACGGACGCGCGCACGGTGGAATACGTCCGCGTCGAGTACGACATCGAGACGTCGGCGCAGAAGATCTTCGATGCGGACCTGGCGCTGAACTTCGGC
This sequence comes from Myxococcus sp. AB056, assembly GCF_006547365.1. Taxonomy (NCBI): domain Bacteria; kingdom Pseudomonadati; phylum Myxococcota; class Myxococcia; order Myxococcales; family Myxococcaceae; genus Myxococcus; species Myxococcus sp. AB056. The sequence continues at coordinate 17,236 of NZ_VHLB01000113.1, forward strand.
AAGCGCCTGTTCCTGGGCGTTTGAGGCGCGCTTCCGGGGCACAAAAGGCGGACAGGCGCGGGGAAATGACATAAACCCGTGTCCGTGCGCACCCTGGTCCTCCGAGCGTCCCTCAGGCCCCTCGTGGGCGTCGTCTCCGCAGTGTTGCTCACGCTGGCGCCCACCGCCTGCCGCCGCGAGCCTCCCGCCCCTTCCGCCGAGTACGAAGAGGCCGCCCGCCGCTTCCGCGAGCTGTATGCGCAGAAGCTGGATGAGGCCTTCCTGGATCCGCAGGTGGGGGAAATCGAGGCGCAGCTCCAGCGCGTCCCCGCGGACAGCCTGGACGCCGAGGGCGCCCGCGAGCTGCTCCAGCGCATCAAGGACGGACGGCAGCGGATGGCGGCGGCCGTCAACGAGCGGGACGAGGCCGTGGCCAGCGCGCGGGAACTGCCGCCGGGCTCCTACGCGGCGCCGTCCACCGAGGAGCAGGCGCCTCCCGCGGCTCCGGTGGAAGCGCCGGATGCCGGGCCTCCCGATGCCGGTGCTGGCGGTGGCCCCCAGGCTGGCACGGCCGCGTCCGAGCTGGTGGCGGGCTTCCGGGGGTGCTTCCAGCGGGGCACCCCCATCGATGTGCAGGGACGGGGCATGCGGGAGACCTGGCAGCTCGCCGACCGCACCGCCTGTCGCCTGGAATACCCCCAGCATCAGGATTCATTCCTCCTGATTGAAGAGGGGAAGGTCCTCACGCTGTTACCCAAGAGTGCCGTGCAGACTGTCCCCGTCACTCCCGACGGCGGTCCGGCACCCGCGACCGACGCCGGTCGCTAGAACCGATTCGCCGATATGAACGACCAGACTTTCATGAAGTTGATGCAGGTGTTGCCCAAGTCCGCGCTCTCCACCGTGGTGGGGATGGCCACGCGACTGCCCGTGCCTGCGCCGGTGCATCAGGCCGCCATGCGCGCCTTCGCCAAGGCCTACAACGTGGACATGGAGGAGGCCGAGCACTCCTTCGAGCACTACCCGACCTTCGCCCAGTTCTTCACCCGGGGGCTGAAGCCCGGCCTGCGTCCGGTGGACGAGGGGGAGAAGGTGGTGGTGTCCCCCGTGGATGGCCGCGTGTCCCAGGTGGGCTATTCGGATTACGGGCGCTGCCTGCAGGCCAAGGGCATCGAGTACACGGTGGACGAGCTGCTGGGGGATTCCGAGGCAGCCAAGCCCTTCCACGGCGGTGCCTGGACGACCATCTACCTGTCGCCGCGGGACTATCACCGCATCCACGCGCCGCTGGGCGGCACCATCACCGGGTACGCGTACATCCCCGGTGAGTTCTGGCCGGTGAACCCCGCGTCGGTGAAGAACAAGCAGTCCCTGTTCTGCGTCAACGAGCGGCTGGTGACGTACCTGGACACCGTGGCGGGCAAGTGCGCGGTGGTGAAGGTGGGCGCCACCTGCGTGTCGCGCATCAAGGCGGCCTACGACGAGGTGACGACGCACACCGGGCAGCCCGGCAAGGTGCACCGCTACGGCGCGGCCATGCCGGTGGAGAAGGGTGGGGAGCTGGGCCGCTTCGAGATGGGCTCCACCGTCATCCTCCTGTTCGAGCCCAAGCGCGTCACCTGGGACGACAGCCTCCAGGAGGAAGCGGTGGTTCGGCTGGGCAAGCGAATCGGAGTCATCACGTGAGTCAGAAGGTCGCGGGCGTCAAGGGCATGAACGATCTCCTCCCTGGGGAGATTGAAATCTGGCAGCACGTGGAGGCGCAGGCCCGCGAGCTGTTCGGCCGCTTCGGCTACGGTGAGATCCGCACGCCGATGGTGGAGGACACCGCGCTGTTCGTGCGCAGCGTGGGCGAGGAGACCGACATCGTCGGGAAGGAGATGTACACCTTCAACGACAAGGCGGACCGCAGCCTGTCCCTGCGCCCGGAAGGCACCGCGCCCGCGGCGCGCGCGTACATCGAGCACTCCATCGCCAATCAGGAGCCGCTCACGCGCTGGTTCTACACGGGGCCCATGTTCCGCTACGAGCGGATGAAGACGGGCCGCTACCGCCAGTTCTATCAAATCGGCGCGGAGGCCTACGGCGCGAAGGAAGGCGCCCAGGACGTCGAGATGATGGACATGGTGGTGCAGTTCCTGGAGCGGCTGGGGCTCAAGGACATCACCCTGAACATCAACTCGCTGGGGGACGAGGCCTGCCGGCCCACGTACCACGCGAAGTTGGTGGAGTACCTCCAGGCCCACCGCGAGGCGCTGTGCGCGGACTGCCAGAAGCGCATGGAGAAGAACCCCCTGCGCGTCCTGGACTGCAAGAACGAGAAGTGCCAGGCCATCGCCGCGGCCGGACCCAACGTGCTGGAGTCCCTGTGCGAGCCCTGCCGCGCGCACTTCGACGACGTGCAGCGGAAGCTGACGGCGCTGGGCATCCGGCACGTCGTGAATTCGCGCATGGTGCGGGGGTTGGACTACTACACGCGCACCGTCTTCGAGTTCATCGCCTCCCATCCTGCGTTGGGCACCGCCAGCACCGTGGGCGCCGGTGGCCGCTATGACAAGCTGGTGAAGAGCCTGGGCGGGCCCGACGCGCCCGCGGTGGGCTTCGCCTGCGGCCTGGACCGGCTGGTGCTGCTGCTGAAGGAGAGCGGCCAGCAGTTCACCGTGCGGCCGGACGTCTTCGTCGCGGTGGCGGACGCGGGCTCGCACGATGCCGCCCTGGTGCTGGCCAGCCGCCTGCGCCGGGAAGGACTGCGCGTGGAGTTCGATACCCGCGGAGGCAGCCTCAAGAGCCAGATGAAGCGCGCGGACAAGAGCAGCGCGGAATTCACCCTGGTGCTGGGTGAGGCCGAGCGCACCAGCGGCCAGGCGAAGCTGAAGCCCATGGCCGGAGGCGAGCCCATCCCCGTCGCGCTCGACGAGGTCGCCAAGGTGGTGCGGGAGCGCAAGGCCGTTCCGGCATAGTGCTCCGTGGGGTCGAGAGCAGCGTTCCGGGCGAAGCTTGCCAAGTCTGAGAAACTGAGGTAGGCGCGTAACCCCTGATAAACGTTGGGCTATTGGTCCGGTGGGAACTCGCGGGCGCAGGTCAGGTCGGTTAGACTGACCTGCGATGCCACGCGACACTTCCACCCCCGTTGTGCCTCCGGCCCTGAGCTGGGTCCCCGTCCACGGGGACAGCATGTGGCCATCGCTGCGCTCGGGCGACCATGCCGGCGTGGAGCCGCTGGAGGGGGCTCCGCGACCTGGTGACGTCCTGCTGGCGCGCTTCGACCATGCCCTGGTGCTGCACCGGCTGCGGCGGTGGGAGGCCGGGGCGGTGGCGCTGCGAGGCGACAACTCACCCCAGGACGATGCACCGCTGGATCCGTCACGGGTGCTGGGGCGGGTGCGGCGCGTCCGCCGGCGCGGCGTCGTCCTGGAGGCGGGGTGGGATCGGGGGCCCCGGTGGCTGGGGCGGCTGCGGGTGGCCGTGAAGTGGCGCCTGGCTGCGTTGCTGGGCCGGGGAGGTGCGCGATGAGCACGGACTTCGCGGCGGACCATGCGCCGCGCTGGCGCGAGGGCGTCTCCGGCCAGCGCTTCGGCTCGGACTTCATCGTCCTGGATGCCGAGGGCAACACCCTGCGTGGGCTCAACGGAACGGCCATTGAAATCTGGGAGCTGTGCGACGGAACGCGCACGGCGCGAGCCCTGGTGGAGCAGGTGGCTCAGCGCCACGGATGGGACGTGGAGCAGGTGCTGACCGACACGCTCAAGTTCTTCTCGGAGCTGACCCGGCTGGGGCTCATCGACGAGCTGGAGGAGGCGCGGTGATGCGGACGCGTTTGGCGCTCCTGGCGGCGGCGGTGATGCTGGCCTCGTGCACGGAAGGCGTGGCGCCCTATGCCCCAGTTCATGCGCCCCCGGCGCAGGAACCGGTGGCGCCCACGGACGTGTTGCCCCCGCGCGAGGGGCCGGAGGCCCGCCCGCCGCCCGCGCCGGTGGAGGAGCCGGAAGTGCCTCCGCCTCCCGTGGTTCCGCGGGGCTCGGCCACCGTGGTTGACCTGGGAGAGGGCCGCCGCGGCTTGCTGTCCGTGGCGCAGGTGGACGTGGACCTGACGGTGAGCGGCGTGCGTGGCCGGCACACGGTGTCAGTGGAGTTCGTGCCGCCTTCCGGGCTGCCGTACGAGCGGCGCTCCGCGGAAGTGGATTCACGCGTGGACGAGTCGCGCACGGTGCGCTTCTCCCTGCCCGTGGCAGGCACCGCCGTGGCGACGTCCGGCATGAGCGGGACGTGGCAGGCCCGGTTCTTCCTCGATGGGGCGCCGCTGACGGCGGCTTCCTTCACCCTGGATCCGTGAGGGCTCCTTTCATCATGCGTCCATTCTCCGCCTCCCTCGTCGCCGCCGCCGCGCTCCTGGCGCCTTCGCTGGGGTGGGCGCAGTCGATGACCCCGACCGCCGTCTTGACCACGCAGCCGCAGGGTGGCGACACCCGCGCGCGGGTGGTGATGGACGAGGCCTCCGAGCTGACGGTCGATGTCCGCAACAACACCTCCAGTGGCTCGCCGCTCTTCCGGCGCATCAACGAGGTGTGGTTCGCGCTGCCCAGCGGCTACATCCCGCTCGCGTCCATCCCGCCCCCGGGATGGACGGTGGACTACATCGCCAATGAGCGGTGGGTCATCTTCTACAATCAGGACTCCTGCAACGGCAGCGGCGACTACGGCCTGGGCCAGAACGAGTCGGCCCGGTTCGTCCTTCGCGTGGTTCCGCCGACGTCGAACAACGACCAGAACAACGAGCGCTTCGTAGCGGGGCAGACGTTCGCCCGGGACACGTGCGCGGGGGGCGACTTCACCACGTCGGTGACGACCTCGGCCGCGAGCTGGAGTCGCTCCGGCCTGTACACCCAGGTGGACGTGCGTCCTCGGGTGATGGGGGTTGGCGGCGACATCGACGCGCGGATGGTGGTGGAGAACCGGACGGGCACGAACCACAACAACACCACGGTTGAGGGACCCTCCACGGCCGCGGGCGCCGTCACCTTCCAGGTGGTGGACACCGAGCCGACGCCGTTCCGCATGAACATCGCCAGCCGGAACGCGGGCGTCTATTCCGCGAGAGTGCGGACGGGCTCGGCTGGAACGCTGGTGGCGCGGGTGCGGGGCGTCAGCGGGAACGGCAACACCGTGTCGCCTGCGATGGACTCGCGGATGGTCAACGTGGGGGCGCTCCCGGTGGCCATGGACGTGGACACCGACGACGCGTTCAACAACGAGACTGTGCGCGTGCGGCTCACGGTGACGAACCCGTCCTCGACGGACACGTTCCTGAACGTGACGCCGCGCGCGCCCGTGTTCCAGGGAACGGCGGCCGCGTCGCTCGTGTCGGGGCCTGGGACCGCGAGCGTTCCGCGGCTGGACCCGGGCGCCTCCGCGCACTTCGTCTGGACGTACCAGCTCACGGGAGCCCCATTCGCGAACTACCGGTTCCGGGGGCAGGTGGATGCCACGCGCAACGGCGCCTCCGTGACGTCGAACCTGGTGGACTCGAACCAGGGGCGCATCGTGCAGCATCGCGTGCGGACGAACATCCGCGCGGTGGCCGCCAACTCCACGAACCGTTCCATCATCTACACCATCCAGAATCGGGGCCCCATGCCGCTGCATGAGGTCCGGCTGCTGCGGCCCGCGCTCAACTACTTCACCGTCGGCGGCGTGCTGCAGACGCCCGCCGGGTGGCGCATGGCGTCCAACAACGCCACCACGGGCATCACCTGGGAGTCGACGAACGCCACGGGCATCCCGGTCAACGGCGAGCGCTCCTTCACGGTGGTGTATTCCAACTTCGGGGCGGGCGCTTCGCTGTCTGGGCCCACCACGTTCCGTCATCGCTTCCACCTCATCGATGACTACGGCGGGCCGCAGATTCGCATCGACACCCCGATGACGCTGGTGCAGGGCACCGTTCCCGACGTCAACCGCCTCACGGGCGTGGCGCGCGATGGCAGCGTGACGCTCACCTGGGACAACCCGGCGGTGCACGGGGGCGTGCTGATTCTTCGCGCGGCGGGCGCGCCGCCGAACCTCTCTCCGACGCAGGGGCTGACCTACGCGGTGGGGGCCAATCTGGGCAACGCCCAGGTGGTGTACGCGAGTGACGTGGGCGCCACCACGACGTTCACCGATACGTCCGTCACCAACGGCACCACGTACTACTACCGCGTCTTCAACTCGGATGACCTGCGGTGGTACTCGCCGGGCAACCAGCCGACGTCGCAGGCCCTGGTGGCCACGCCTCGGGCTCGCGTGGGCGCGGCGCCGCTGTGGTGCTACTCGGTGGGCCTGAATGCCTCGCAGCAGCCCATCACCGAGCTGGGCACGGGCATCTTCAGCGCATTCAACGACTCCGTCGTCGCCAACCTCACGCAGGTCACCAACCCGTCGGCGGATGGCGCGGAGCGGTGGCGGCCTCGCCCGCTGGCGGGCCTCATTGGAAGCCGCTTCCCGGTGGTGCCGCTGCATGGCCTGTCCGGGCAGTACATCCTCGTGGGTGACCAGGGTGGGGTGGCCAGCGCGCTCAACGCCGCCACCGGCCAGTTGCTGTGGCGATGGGACAATGGGGGCCAGCCCATTGGCACCATCCAGTCGTTCCCAGTCACGCAGCTCTTCGACTACGCGAATGCCGCATACCGGACCGCGCACCCCAACCGCGACCTCGTCTTCTTCGCCACGCGGCTGGCGGACGCTTCGCTCAACCGGGTGGTGGCCCTGAATGCCGCCACCGGCGCGCTGGTCTGGAGCTACCAGCCTGGGAATCTGGGCATGGTGGCGGGCGGCATGGTGGTGGACTACACGACCAACCGGCTCTTCGTGGCGACGCGCGCGCACGCGGGCTCGCCGAACACGCTGCGGGTGCTGAACACGCTGACGGGTCAGGTGCTGGCCCAGCTCCCGGTGGGCGACGTGGAGCTGAGCCTGGTTCGCAATGCGTACAGCAACCTGATTCTCGTGACGGACAGCGATGGCTTCGTGCACGGCGTGGACGCCGCCACGGCGCAGCTCGTGTGGAGCCTGCCTGTCACCACGCGCCCGGCGCCGAACACGCCTGCCTTCACCAGCTTCGTGCGGCCCCAGGGCTCGGGCTTCGTGGCCAGTCTCGCGGCCGGCCAGGTGGCGCTGTACGACGTCTCGGGGCCCGCCCAGTCGCCGCCGGTGCTTCGGTGGAGCACGCCGATCGCGTCTCCCTCTGGCACCTTCTCCTTCAATCGGAATGGCGCCGTGCGCCTCTACGTTGGCAGCTCCGACGGACAGGTCCACCAGTTGGAGCTGCTGGATGGCTCCGACTCCGGTCAGGTCGCGATTGGTGGTGCGCAGCGTATCGGAACTCCCACCATCGACCACACGGTGAGCCGCCTCCACGTGGGCTCCGAAGATGGCCGCATCTGCGCGTTCCCTGTCCCTTTCCCTTGAAGAACGTCCCTTCTTCCTCGCTCGCACGCCCCATGACTTCGGACGCCTTCCTGATGACGCCCCCTCCTGACGCCGGCCCTGTCTATGAGGCGCCGGCCATTCTCTGGGAGCAGCCCTTCGTGGCACTGGCGCAGATTTCCCAGTGCAACATCCCCGGTGAGTCGGAGTGCATTCCCTGAGCCTTCCGCCGGAAGGCCCCGCGGCGGACGCGGCCCTCTGGCTGCGAATCGCCGGTTGGACGGGAGTTGTGGAAGTCGGCGATGCGGGCCTGCGAGACTCGCTCCGGCGCATGTTCTCCCGGTTCGTGGTGTCCCCAAGGCGACAGGGCAGTGAGGTGGCGCGGCTCGTGGCCGTGGCCCCCGCCCAGGCGCGTCCTGCCCCCGTCATTCGTGAGCTGCCACGGGTTCTCCGCGGGGAGGCCGGCGCGCTGCGCCTGGCCGGCGAGGACTACGACGCGACGCTTTCCGCCGACGGCCTCCAGGCCCACGTGGAGGGGCAGGGGCGGTTTCCCGTGGAGACGGTGCTGAAGGTGATGCTTGCCCGGGCGCTGGCTCGGCGCGGCGGGCTGCTGGTGCATGGCGTGGCGGTGGCGCACCAGGGCCGGGCCGCGCTCTTCACGGGGCACTCGGGGGCGGGGAAGAGCACGCTGGGGGCC
>NZ_VHLB01000114.1:0-24619 GCF_006547365.1 Myxococcus sp. AB056
CTCGCTGATTCGTTACAGTGCTGCCGGCTGCGCTTCGCAGCGCGACCTGGCTGGCACCGTCTTAAGAAATTGACTGCGGTTTCCGCAATCTAGCTTCTTCTTGGGCTTGCTATTTGGTTTTCAAAGAGCGAGTCGCTTGCCTCGCCAGCGACTTCTTGCTACCATTTTCTTCGTTGCTGCCTCGCCGTCTTTTCCTGCCCGGCGGGGTGTCAGCTTCTATTCAGTTCGGCGTCTTTTATCAAGCTGCTTTTTTTCGCCGCCCTGCTGGCTTCCGGAGTCCTCAGCGCCGCCCAGTGGCTTCCGCTGTTTTCTTCCAGAGGGGCGCGGCTTCTACCACCGCCGCGCCTCCTGTCAACCTACTGCGTTGACCGCCGTATTCCATATTTTTGCACTGACTCGCTCGAAGTACCTTCCGCGCCAGTGCGCGGGCTTCTTTGCGAGGGGCGCGGCTTCTATCACCGCCGCGCTTCCTGTCAACCCCTGGAGCGTCTCCCCCCTGCCCGCTCCCCTACCACCCGCCCGTTGGCCTACTGCGCCTTTGGGTCGACCGCTCATCGAGCTTTTGCAAACGCTCCGGACCCGGCGAGCATCCTCATTCACGAGGAACTCGGACCAGGTCCGCGGCCTTATCTGAATGCCATTCAGAGAACCCAAACACTCACACACCTGATTCCGCTCCCGATGGAGACGGGACATGTGAGTAACCGCCACCTGGCGGACGCCTGTGTGACGTCCGCGCAACGCGGCGAGGTGTGGCCGCTTATCCACCAAGAGATCGGACTGCGCAAGAAGTTTGATTCTGAGCACTTCCGCCGCGGTGGTCAGCCGCCGATTCCCAGGCCCAGCTTCGACACGTCCACGCGTTCGCGCCGGCAACGTTCGGCCACCACCACCGAGCGCAGGTCACTGAAAGCACGCTCGAAGTCGTCATTCACGACGACGTAGTCGTAGGAGGCGATCCCTCGCTCGATCTCAGAGCGAGCCGCCAGCATCCGGCGCCGGATGGTCTCATCGGAGTCCGTCTGACGATCCCTCAGGCGACGCTCCAACTCTTCCATGGACGGTGGCAGCACGAAGATGGTCACTGCATCCGGGTGCTTGCGCTTGATGGCCTGCCCGCCCTGCACGTCGATGTCGAAGATGGCAGCGCTCTTGCGGGCGCGCGCCTCATCCACCACCGACTGGGGGCTTCCATAGAAGTGGCCATAGACTTCTGCCCACTCCACGAACTCGCCGCGCTCGATCTTCGACTGGAAGGTCGCGACGTCGACGAAGTTGTAGTCCACCCCCTCGCGCTCCTTCCCCCGAGGCCTTCGGGTGGTGACGCTGATGGAGAACACCGCATCCGGCGTCTCCTTGAGGAGCCGGTGCGCGAGGGTGGTCTTCCCCGCCCCGGAAGGAGCGGAGAGCACGAGCAACAAGCCAGGTGGGAGCACGGTATTCGCGTTCATTCGACGTTCTGCACCTGTTCGCGGATGCGCTCGACCTCGGCCTTCATCGCCACCACGCGTACGGAAATCTCGGCGTGCTGGCTCTTGGAGCCGGTCGTGTTCACCTCGCGGTGCATCTCCTGCACGAGGAAATCCATTCGGCGGCCAGCGGGCTCGTTGCTGGCCATGAGGGCCCGGAACTGCTCCAGGTGGCTCGCCAGGCGGGTGACCTCCTCGGCGATGTCCGTGCGCTCGGCGAAGAGCGCCACTTCCTGGGCCAGCCGCTGCGGGTCCACCGCGACGCCGCTCGCGAGCTCGGCAATCCGGTCGGTGAGCCGCTGCTGGTACTCCTGCACGGCCTTCGGAGCGAGCTGAGCCACCTCCTTGCTCCACCCTTCCAGCAGCTTCACCCGGGCATCCAGGTCGGCGTAGATGGCTTCGCCTTCGACCTGGCGCATCTTCTCCAGCGCCGTGAGCGCCTGGTCCAGCGCCGCCTGGAGCGCCTGGGAGGCGGAGTCCAGCTCCACGCCCTTCTCTTCCAGACGCACCACGCCGGGCTGGTTCGCCACCTGCGACCAGGCGACGTCTCCCGGCAGGCCCAGCTCGGTGGCCAGCTCCCGGAACGCGCGCACGTACTCCCGCGCCAATCCGAGGTCCACGGTGGGGACCGTTCCCGAGGCGGTGGGGGCCTGCCGCTTCACCAGCAGCTCCACCGAGCCACGGGCGAGCCGGTCCTTCACCTGCTTGGACACCAGCGGTTCCTGGGACGACAGCTCCCGGGGAAGGCGAACCTTCACTTCACAGAACTTGTGGTTGAGCGAGCGCAGCTCCACGGAGACTTCTTCGTCCCCCACGCGCGCGCGGCCCGCGCCAAACCCCGTCATGCTCTTCAACATTGGGCGGTTGCTAGGGGCTTTCGGGGCCGAGGTCAAGCCGCGCGCTTGCGCCGCCCCCAGTTCTGTGTAGGGTCCCGCCGCGAGATGTCCTGGCACAAGCGGCTCGAATTATGGGCGAAGCTGGCACTGGCGCTCGTGGCGTCCGCCCTGCTGTGGCGCCCGGGCCGCCGGCGGCGTCCTGGCACCCCACTTCCTGGTCCTCGCAAGGTGCTGCTCGTGCGGCCCGACAACCGCGTGGGCGAGGCGCTCCTCACCACGCCGTTGATGCGGACCCTCAAGGCGCACCTCCAGTCGGCGCCCGAGGTCCACGTCCTGGTGCACGCGAAGGTCGCTCGAGTCCTGAACGGCCACCCGGACGCGGACGTCATCATTCCCTTCGACCGGCGCAGAATCTGGATGGGCCCCCTGGCCCCCGGCATCGCCGCGCTGCGACGTGCCCGGTATGACGTCGTGGTCGACTGCGCCAACTGGGAGTCGCCCTCCGTTACGAGCGCGCTCGTGTCCCGGCTCGCGGGCCCCGAGGCCGTCGTCATCGGTCCGGACCTCTGGCCGGTGTCCCGCCTGCACTCCCTGCCCGTCCCCGCTCGCACGGACACGCGGAACGAAGCCGTTCAACGCACGCACCTGCTGACCCCGCTCACGAACGGCGCAGTGGCGCGTGGCTTGTCCTTCCGCGAGCCCTCCGTGGGCCCCGCCATCCGCGCCTATCTGGACGCCCTGGCCGGGAAGCCCTTCGCGGTCATCAATCCCGGTGGGCGGTTGGGACCTCGGCGGATTCCACCCGCGGCCTTCGCCGCCGCGGCTCGGGCATTGGTGGCGCTGGGGCGTACCCCCATCGTCACCTGGGGTCCCGGGGAAGAAGCGTTGGCACGAGGCGTGGTGGAGGCAGCCCCCGGCGCCGCGCTCGCGCCCGCGAGCAACCTGGACGAACTGGCCGCCCTGATGCGCGCGGCCGGCTTCACCCTCTGCAACAACACGGGGCCCATGCACCTGTCCGTCGCGGTGGGAGCCCCCACGCTGGCCTTCTTCCTGCGGATGGACATGGAGCGTTGGGGCCATGCGTACGCCCCCCACCGAATGGTGGACCTCACCCCTCTGGTCGATGGAGCAGGCGGTCAGGGGTTGGAGGAGCGGGCCGCCGAAGAGGTCCGGGCGTTCGCGGCGAGCCTCTCCTCCTGAGGCTTCACGTCCCGGACACGGGAGGCTCCGCCACCGCGTGTTCGGGGGCCAGCCTGGGGATTCCCTCTTCCACGGGCCAGCTCAGACGGCACGGCGCGCAGGTGACTCGGGTTTGAGCCTCCTGCGCCTGAAGGGGGGCCTTGCAGTGAGGGCAGCCCAGGACGGCCCACACCTCGTCTGCAATGAAGGCCACCGGCTACCCCGGCCCCTCGCGGCCCAGCCGCCGGGCCAGGTCCGTGGTGCTGTGGTCCTTCGGGTCTCCCGAGACGGCTGTCCGCCCACCATAGGCGCGAACCTCGTCGGCCTCGGGGATGCTGTCCGGGGTGTAGTCCGTGCCCTTCACGTGCACGTCCGGCTTCAACGCCCGGATGATGACGCGAACGTTGGACTCGTCGAAGACAATGACCCGGTCCGTGCAGGCCAGGGCCGCGACGAGCTCCGCCCGCTCGCCCTCGGGGATGTAGGGCCGGCCGGGGCCCTTGTAGGCCCGGGTGGAAGCGTCCGAGTTCACCGCCACCACGAGGACATCCGCCAGGGCCCGCGCCCCTTCCAGGTACCGGACGTGCCCGACGTGCAGCAGGTCGAAGACGCCATTGGCCAGCGCCACCGTGCGCCCTTCGGCCCGCCAGCGCTCACGCTCCTCCGCCACCTTCGCGAGCGATTGGATTTTCTCGAGGGTGCTCATCTCGCGCTCCGAAGCTCTTCGAGCAGTTCATCGCGGGACACCGTCGCGGTGCCCGGCTTCTGCACCACCAACGAGCCCGCCACGTTCGCCAGCCGCGCCGCATCGCCGAGCGAGGCCTTCGCGGCCAGCGCCAGGGCAAACGTCGCAATCACCGTGTCTCCCGCGCCCGTCACATCCACCGCCGCCTTCGCGCCATGGACGGGGATGAGGTCCACGCCCCCGTCCGCATCGAAGAGCGCCATGCCATGGCGGCCTCGCGTCACCAGGAGCGCGCGGCACGCCAGTCGCTTCAACGCGGCGTGCCCCGCCTCCAGCATGTCCTCCTGGGTCCGCACGGGCCGCCCCGCGAGCGCCTCCAGCTCCGGCTCGTTGGGCTTGCAGACCGTGAGTCCTGAGAAGGATGACAGGGCATAGCGGCTGTCCACACACACGGGCATGCCGTCCGCGGCCAGGCGACGCAGCACATCGCGCACCTCGTCCCCCAGCACACCCGCGCCGTAGTCGGACACCACCACCGCGTCCGCGTCCTGGGCGGAGGCTTCGACCTGCCGCGCCAGCGCCTTGCGCATCCTCGGGGGGAGCGCGCCTCGCTGGCCTCGGTCCAGCCGCAACATCTGCTGCCGCGTGGTGCTCACCCCACCGGCCAGGATGCGCGTCTTCGTCTCCGTCTCGACGCCGCGGCCGCTCACCGCGTCCAGTTCGATGCCGGACTCGGCACAGAGGCGGCGCAGCTCCTTGCCCATCTCGTCCTGGCCCAGCGCGCCGACGGCGGAGACCTGACCGGACAGGGCTCGCACGTTGGCCGCCACGTTGGCGCCACCTCCGAGCTTCACCTCCGCGGACTCGTAGCGGACGATGAGCACGGGCGCCTCCCGGCTCACCCGGTCCGTCTGTCCATAGATGTAGTGGTCAGCAACGAGGTCACCCACCAGCAACACCTTGCGGCGGGCAAACGCGTGCGGCAGGCGGGCGAGCGACGGCATCGAACGAACGGGCGAAACTGCGGCCATGGCGGCGGTTTGTCCCACAGGCGCCCCCACCTCACAAGCCGCGCGGTGCATCCTCCAGTCCGAGCGCCCGCCGCAGATGGGACTCGCCCTCCAGAACCTCGACCCCCAGGCGGACCACCCAGGCCTCGAAGCCCTGGGGCAGACGCACTGCGTCCTTTTCCGTCGTCACCACCCGGGCCCCCTGTCGCGCCGCTCGCGCCTGGACGTCGCGCAGCTCGTCCGCGGTGAAGCGATGGTGGTCCGGAAACAACGCGGCGTCGCGCACGTCCGTCCCGAGCGACTGCAGGGTCTTCAGGAAGCCCCCCGGCCGGGCAAGGCCCGCCAGAGCGAACACGGGCTGTCCCGTGAGCGCCGTCACGGGATGAAGGTTCCCCTCCGGGTCCACCCAGGCCGTGGGCCGATAGCGCGTCCTCACCCTGGGAATCCCCGGGCTCGAGGGCAACCACCCGCCGAGCGTGTCGGAGAAACGCTCCGACCGCGCTTCTGTCGGTACCAGCAGGTGCGTGGTGGATTGGGGTTGGGACGTGCGCGTGTCCTCGGGCCTCGAGACCGGGAGCACAGCAGCATCCGATGTCGTGGCGGGGGCCCTGAGCCAGAAAAGCGTCGCGCGGCGGAGTGACGCCGGGGGCTCACGCAGCGGCCCCCGGGGAAGCATGTGGCCGTTGCCCAGCCCGACCGACTCATCGATGACCACGAAGTCCTCGTCTCGCGCGAGGCGGCGGTGCTGGAACCCATCGTCCAGCAGAACCGTGTCCAGGCTGAACTCGTCCCGCGCACGGTAGGCACTCGCGACCCGGTCCGAGCCCACGAAGAGCCGGACCTGGGGACAGCGACGCGCCAGCAGGAGCGGCTCATCGCCCGCGAGGTCCGAGGAAGGAAGCGGCTCCGTCCCGATGAAGGTCAGCGGCTCACGCGAGGCGCGGCCATAACCGCGCGTCAGGATGCCCACCTTCCGGCCCGCTTGGACCAACAGCTCCGCCAGATGGAGCACCGCGGGCGTCTTGCCCGTGCCCCCCACGTTGACGTTGCCCACGGAGATGACCTTGAGCCCCTCCACCCGCTCCGCGCGCAGCAGTCCCGCGTCGAAGAGCGCTCCCCGCACGTGCACCGCGGCCGCGTACGTCCACGACAGCAACGTCAGCGGCGACAGCAGGGCGCGGCGGCCCCAGGGCTCCGGCGACGGCGGGTAGAACACCCGCTCGATGGCGGTGGGGGTATCCGGGGACGTCACGGGGTGCGCCTCGCTCGCGCGTAGAGCGCGAGGACCTCCGCGGCAATCTGCTCGTTCGTCGGGTGCCGCACGGGCGCCCGCCGGTCAGACAGCGCCGCGGCGACCACGGCGTCCGGCGTCGGTCTCTCCACCCGCACGTCCGTCAGGTCCGGCAAGGCGCCTTCATCCACCGCCACCACGCGGACGCCGCACGCACGGGCCTGGGCCGCCGCGCGGGCGCTCCAGTCATTGCCCAGGCCGAGCAGCCAGACCTCATCCAGCGCTCGCAGCCACCGCGCGAAGGCGTCCCCCTGTTGGTAGCCCGCGAACGTCACGGCATCCGCCAGTCCCAGGTCCTGGACCTGCTTGCGCGTCTGCTCCAGCAGGCCGCCGTCCCCCACGAACACCAGACGCGCCTCGGGCCGCTGCTTCCGATACAGGGCAAAGGCGTCCACCCCCACCGCGTGCCGGCGTGAAGGCTGGAACGTGGAGACCATTCCGATGACGGGTGTGCCTTCGAGCCCGAGTTCTGCTCGCAGCGACCGCGCGTCGGCCGCCGGCTGGAACCGGGCGTCAACCAGGGCTGGCAGCACCTGGGCCGTCGCGCCCTTCTCCAACAGGCGGGGAAGCAGTGCGCTCGCGGGGACCGTGTAGGCGTCCGCGGCCGGGAGCGAGGAGCGCAATGAGCGAGGAGCGTGCAGCGAGCGAACCAGGATGGCGCCTGAAGGCCGACCCCACCTGGCCAGCAGGTGGTCATGACTGAAGTGCGAGTGCACCACGTCCACCGTCCGCGCCTTCAAGCGGCGCAGGTCGCGCCACATCCGCCACGGCGGGGACTTCACGGACAGCTCCAAGCCCCCTTCGTCCAGAAGACCGAGCTCCTCGAAGCGCGGAGCCGCGGGCTCCTCGGCCAGCACCTCCTTGCGCAGGCGGTCCACCGCCACCGTGACGTCGTGTCCCGCGGCGCGCTGCGCCTGGGCCAGGAGCGCCACGTTCTCGGCCGGGCCGCTGTAGAAGGGACTCGCGAGCAGGTGGAGGATTCGCATCTGGTCAGCGCTCCACGGTCGCCCGGTACACGTCGGCCAGGGCTCGCGCCTCGTGCTCCACGCCACACCGACGCCGGGCCTCCTCTGCCGCGTTCTGGCCTATCTGCCGGGCGCGCTCGGGCTCTCGCATCAGCATGTCCAGCAGCTCGCGCAGGCCCTGGACGTCTCCGGGTTCGAAGAAGAAGCCCGTGCGGCCGTGCTCGATGAGCGTGTCCAGGTACGGCAGCTTCGAGGCCACCACGCAGCAGCCCGAGGCCATGGCCTCCACGTGCACCAGCGAATAGCCCTCCGCATACGAGGGGTGCACCAGGATGCGCAGCCCCTGATACCAGGGCTCGATGACGGACTGCTCGCCGGGCAACGCGATGCGGTCCTCGATGCCCGCCATCTGCTGATTCAGCCAATCCAGGTCCGGCCCCTTCGCGAGCCCGACCAGCACGGGTTGCCAGTCGGGGTGCGCGGGCAGGAGCGGGCGGATGGCCTGCACGAAGTCTCCCTGCCCCTTCTCCTTCCGGATGCGTCCGATGACGCCGATGCCGTAACGCCCCCCCAGGCCGAGCTTGCGCCACGCCGCGTCCCGGTCCTCGGGCGGGTGGAAGCGCGTCAGGTCGATGCCATGGGAGACGACCGTGGACGGCAGCGCGATGACGTCCGCGACCTGCTTCGTCAACGAGACGAGCGCATCCGCGCCCCTCGCGATGAAGCGGGTGAAGCCGCTGGGCGCCATTGAGGTGTGCCGGGTGAAGACGAGGCGGACCTCTCGGCCCAGCAGCTTCAGCAGCATGCCCACCAGGAGCTCGTTGTTCCGGTGCGCATGCCACACCACGGGCTCGCTGCGCAGCCGACGGAGCAGCTCCGGCCAGGTGATTCTGGGCAGCCCCTCACTCAAGCCCGAGCCGATGACGCGCGTCTCCGAGCCTGAATCCCGGACGAGCGCCGGTACCACCGTCTCCACGTGGCGCGTCACGCCCGTGTAGCGGTGGTGGAAATGCGGATGGACGATGAGCGTCATCGCGGGTCCGGCCTCCCGTGCGGAAACAACGTCGTCATCGCCTCCGCGTTCCTTTCACTGGCGCCCGAAATCCGGCCCACCGTCTCCAGCGCCTGGGCGCCCAGGCTCGCGAGCCGCTCCGGTGACTCGAGCAGCGACACGAGCGCCTGCTCCAAGGCCGCGGCGTCCTGAACCTGGAGCCCACCCTGCCCTGTCAGCAACGCCACGCTGTCCCGGAAGTTGTCCATGTGCGGCCCGTAGAGCACCGGCTTCCCCTGCCCCGCGGGCTCCAGGATGTTCTGCCCGCCGCGCGTCGTGAACGAGCCCCCGACGAACACCACCGTCGCCAGCCGGTAGGCCCTCGACAGCTCGCCGATGGTGTCCAGCACCACGACCTGGCCCCGCTCCGGATTGCCCTGCGAGCGCAGCCCCACGCTCAGTCCCGCCTCGCGCGCGAGCGTCACGATTCGCGCCGCCCGGTCCACGTACCTGGGGGCAATCACCAACCGCAGGTCCGGCCACCGCTCGCGCAGCCGCGCGTACACTCCCAGGAGCTGGGCTTCCTCGCCCTCATGGGTGCTTCCGGCAATCCATACCCGCTCGCCCGGCGTCAGGCCTAGCGCCGTGCGAAGGTTCTCGTCCTCGGGCACCGGGCCCGCGGCGAGCGCGTCGAACTTCGTGTTCCCCGTCACCTTCACCCAGTCCGGCCTGGCCCCGAGCTGCCGCGCGCGGACGGCTTCGTCCTCCTCGCGCATGAGGAGGAGGTCCAAATCCCGCAGCGGGTTGCCGATGAGGCGGAACAGCGTCTGGTACTTCCCGACGTTCGCTGGCGAAAAGCGCCCGTTCGTCATCACCACGCGCGCCCCACCCCGCTTCGCCGCGCGGATGAGGTTGGGCCAGATTTCGGTGTACTCCAGCACCAGCACGTCCGGACGGATGGCCCGGACCGCTCGCCGCGTCGCGCCCCAGAGGTCATAGGGAACGTAGACGACCCCGTCGATGTCGTTGGCCAGCCGGCCCTTCGCCATCGCGTAGCCGCTGTCCGTCATGGTCGACAGCAACAGGCGGCAGCCCGGGAAACGCGCCCGCAGAGGGCCGAACATCGGCGAGAGGGCCAGCAGGTCCCCAGCGCTCGCGCCATGCAGCCAGAGGATGGGCCCGTCCCCGGGAGGCAGGTGGCTGTTCGGGCCATAGAAGCCCAGGCGCTCCATCAGCCCATGGCGCGTCTTCCGGTGCAGTGCGAGCACCGGGAACAGGACTGCGAAGAGCAGGTAGGTGGCGAGGACGTAGAGGACGCGCATGGGCGGCTGGTCGCGCCGTCTATCAGATGCCCGGCCTTGGGGGCAGCACGCGCACGGGGCTGGGCACCAACCAGGGCCGCCATTCCGTCCCGAAGAAGCGCCCGGGTGCCCGCACCCACACTTCCACCTGCGCCACCCCGGGCTCGGTCAGCTCGACGGACCGGCCGTCCGCCCCCAGGCGGGCGCTTCCCCACACCCGCACCTGCACCGACTCCGCGTCGGGCTCCCCCGGGAGTCGGACCTTCAGCGTGTCGCCCACATGCGCTTCACGCCGCACACCGTCCAGACCCTCCAATGCGAAGCCCCCAGGCTCCCCGAGGGCGCGGAAGGCACACAGGGACTGACCACCGCCCAGGGCCCGGCTGACCTGCTCCGCCGCGTCCTTCGCGTCCGGGGGCAACGGGAAGGGCACCTGCTCCGATGGCAGGTACATGGCCAGGGATGCGAATACGGCCCGGTACGGCGGCAGGCCGTGTGCGTCATGTGCGCAGAACGCCATGCGTGGCCGCTCACTCGACAACTCCAGGAAGCGGACCGTGGGCTCCGACTCCGGCACGACGAGCAACATCACGCCATGCATCGGATTGGCCAGCGAGGCCCCCACCGCGGGCACCAGGCGGCTCACCGGATTGCGCACCGCGTGCCGGAAGAAGGTGTCCGCCGAGTACAGCTCGAAGCCGGGGACCTCCTTCGCGCTCGCTTCGTCCTTCCAGGGGTTGCGCATCTGGACGGGGTGGGCCAGCACCGCCGTGCCTCCCGCCGCCGCCACGGCGCGCACCGCGTCGCCCGGCGGCATCCACGCGCGCATGCCCTCCAGCGGGCGCGACATGCCGAAGGCCACGAGGTGCCCGTCCGACGTCGAAATCTCCACGCCAGGCACCAACAGCACGCCCTGGACGTAAACGGGCGCTCGGAGCGCGAAGTCGTTGTGGTCGGTGAGCACCACGAAGTCCAGGCCCGCCGCCTTCGCCGCCGCCGCCACCGCTTCCGGCGTGCCTCGCCCATCCGAACGCGTGGTGTGGACGTGGAAGGCCCCTCTCACCCACCGGGGCGCTTCGTCCTTCGGGAGCACCACGGGGTACCGCGCCATGGACGCCGAGAGCGCGAAGAAACCCACGTACCCCAGGACCAGCAGCGCCAACCCCAGGACGGCCCGGAGCCCCTTCCCCACCGCGACCCTCAATCCGCTCACGCCGCGCCTCGCTCCGAGGAGCCCTCCGTCTGCATCCTCCACAGCGCCGCATACCGCCCGCCTCGCTGGAGCAACTCCGCGTGCGAGCCACTCTCGACGACGCGCCCCGCCTCCATCACGTTGAGGACGTCCGCGTTCACCACCGTGGACAGCCGGTGCGCAATCACCAGCGCCGTGCGGCCCGGCAGGACCGCCGCCAGCGCCGCCTGCACTTCGCGCTCGCTCTCCGGGTCGAGGCTGCTGGTCGCTTCGTCCAGCACCAGCACGGGCGCCTGCGCCAGCACCGCGCGGGCGATGCACAACCGCTGACGCTGGCCGCCACTGAGCGCCACGCCCCGCTCGCCGATGCGCGTGTCATAGCCTTCGGGCAGTGCCCGGATGAAGCCATCCGCGTGCGCCACCTTCGCCGCAGCCTCCACCTCTTCCCGCGTGGCGTCCGGCCTCGCGTAGCGCAGGTTGTCCAGCACCGTGCCGTGGAACAGCAGCGGCTCCTGCGTCACCAGCGCGAACTGGGCCCGGACGCTCGTGGCCGTGTACCGGTCCGCGTCCACACCATCCAGGAGGAGCTGGCCCTTCTGAGGCCGCTCGAAGCGAAGCAGCAGCGATGTCACCGTGCTCTTGCCTCCGCCGCTGCCACCCACCAGCGCCGTCACCTTCCCCGCCTTCAGCTCCAGCGTCAGGCCGTCCAGCGCGGGCCGGTCTCCATAGGCGAATCGCACGGCCTCGAACTGGATGCTCCGCGACAGGGTCGGCGCGGGCACCGCGTCCGGCGCGTCCTCCACCGGGTGCTTCATGTCGAGCAGCGCGAAGAGCCGCTCACCCGCCGCGCCCGCCTGCACCGCGAACTGTGTCACCCGGCCCAGGTCCTTCACCGGCTGGTACACCAGGATGACCGCCGTCAGCAGCGAGAGCAGCGCCTCCGGCTCCATCAGCCGCGCGCTCGCCGCATACGCCAGCGCGCCCGCGAGTGCCGCCGCGGCCAGCACCTCCATCAGCCCCGGCACCGCGCCGCGCGCCCACGCCGCGCTCACCACCGCCTTCTCGTGCGCCTGCGCGAAGGCGGAGAAGCGAGCCAGCTCCGCCGCCTGCCCGTTGAAGGCCTGGATGGTGCGCAGACCGCCCAGCCCTTCGTGGAGCTGCCCCGCCAGGTTGCCGAGCTGCGTCTGACCTTCCCGGGTGCGCTTGAGCACCTTGCGCGTCAGCTTCGAGGCCGGCAGCGCCGCCAGCGGAATCACCAGCAACATGAGGCCGCCCAGCATGGGGCTCATCGCCAGCGCCACGCCCGCCAGGATGATGACCTGGAGGCTGTCGCGCAGGTACGAGCCCACCGTGTACATGGCCGCCGCTTCCACGGCGCTGACGTCCGAGGAGAACCGGCTGAGCAGGTCGCCCATCCGCTCGCGCGCGAGCTGGGCGGGCGACAGCGCGGTGAGGCGCTGGAACAGGTCGCGCCGCAGGTCCTTCACCACGCGCTGCGCGAACAGGCCCATGAAATAGAATTGCGCCAGGTACCCCACGCCCTTCGCCGCGCCGACGATGACCATCACCAGCGGGAAGCCCCACAGGGCCGCCTCGCGAGGCAGGTCCGCCAGCCAGGGCACGCGCTGCGCGCTGGCGAAGCCTTCTTCACCGCCCGACAGCAGGAAGCGCAGCGCCGGGCCCGTGAGATACGCGTACGCGCCCGTCGTCAGTCCCACCGCCGCCATGCCGACGAAGGCCAGCAGGAGCACACCGAAATGCGGGCGCGCATAGCGCAGCAACCGCCAGAGAACCGTCTGCATCGCTAGCGTCCCACCTTGCGCAACGCCGCCTTCGCGAGCTGGGAGTACGGGTTGTACTCCAGCACCCGCTGCAGCTTCTTCCGCGCCAAGGGCGCGTCTCCCAGGTCCATGTCGATGATGGCCGAGATGATGTGCAACCGCTCCACGTACGGGCCCAGCGACAGCGCCTTCTTCAGCACCTGCTGCGCCTTCTGCGCCCGCACCACCGGCGCCCCCGTGGGCATCCGGTACGTGGCCCAGGCGAGGAAGGGGTAGTACTCCGGCTCGTCCGGATTGAGCGACACCGCTTCCTCGAAGGCCTTCGCCGCCAGCGGGAAGTCGCGGCGCTTCAGGGCGGACTCGCCCCGGCGCAGCGCGATTTCCGCATCCACGACCACCGCCGTGTTCCGCCCCACGTCCATCCGGCTGAAGAGGTACTGGAGGTAGGCCTTGCGCTTCTCCTCCACGCTCAGCACCCGGTACGACGCGGACAGCCGGTCCTGCACCGACTCCAGCAGGTCCTTCAGGTCGGAGATGTCGAACTCGGCGTAGGTGTCCGGATGAAAGCGCATCGCCGTCTCGTGATAGGCGCGCTCCACCGCCTCCGCGTCCGCCGCGATGTCCAGCCCCAGCCCTCCGAAGTAGCTGCGGGTGATGATGCGCAGCGCTTCCTCACGCAGCGAGGCCGCCGTCTCGGGCGGCAGGGCCTTGCGCTTGCGCGGCGCGATCCGGTCCGGCAGCACCGCCGCGGACAGCACGTCCGTGCCCGTGGCCACAGGCGTCGAGGAGAACGTCACCCCACCCGTCAGCTTCAGGAACCACAGCAGCGAGTACGCCATGCGCAGCTCGCCACGGCCGTGCGCCAGCAGGTCCTTCAGCGCGATGCGGCCGTTGACCTGCATGGCGATCTTCAGGTCGTCCGTGTCCAGCCCCATGGCCTGCAGGTCGCGCCCGAACTCCTGTGAGCGCACCGGGTAGTCGCCCATGTGCGCCCGCAGCGCGGCCGCCATCACCTTCATCGTGAAGCAGCGGCGCGCGCCATCCAGCACCGGCGCCAGCGGCGGAACCTCCACCGACGCGACCTCCGACGTGAATTCATCTCCCGCGTAGAAGGCGTAGCGGCCCTCGCGCATCCCCAGCACCCGCTCCACCCCGTCCCGGTTGTAGTCGCGCAAGAGCTGCAGTAGCTCCTCGCCCGCCGCCTCCACGCCCGCGTCCGCGAGCGCCGCGCCGATGCGCAGACCGGAGTCCAGCGCCTCCGTCACCCGCTGCGCCTGCTGCGGGTTGAGCACGTTCCGGGCAAGCAGATAGCCAGGCAGCGAGTCCGCTTTCGCCGTGGAGTCATAGCTCACGGACCCGCCGCGCAAGAAGTACACGCGCCGGCTCAAGCCCCGGTGCGCCACCACCAGCACACCATCCCGGCGCAGCCGATAGATGGAGTGGAACAGCGCCGGCAGGGGGTGGCCCTTCAGCTCGCCTGAATTGACGGCGGGCCGGGACAACGTGGCCGCCAGCCCGGTGAGTTGCACCGCCTGCGCCGCGCGCACCAGAGACTCCAGCCGGGGCACCAGCTCGCCCGGCTTGAGCGGGTCCGAGACATAGGCGTTCACCTTGAGGTCCAGCACCGAGCTCACACCCCGCGCGCGCCCCAGGTGGCCCTTGTCGATGGCGACAATGGGCACCCTGCCGCCCTGTCCGTGGCCTCGGATGAGATGCACCACGTGTGCGCCTTCCACACGCGGAAGGTCCACCGACAGCACCACCACGTCCGGGTTGTCCGCCGCGAAGTGCTCCAGCGCCGTCACCGGATCGTTCACCGCGCGAACGGTGTACCCAGCCTGGGAGAGCAGGCCTTTGAGGTGCTCGAGCGTGGGGGGATGGCTCTCGGCGAGCAGAAGCGTCTTCAAGGGGGCCACAGTCTACACCTTCACCCGCGCCCGCATCAGGTACGATGCGCGACTCTCACATGACGAATCCACCCCGCATCCTCGTCGTCGCCGGCGAGGCGTCAGGCGATACCCACGCCGCCGAGCTCGTCGCCGCCCTCCGGGCCCGCCGTCCCGACCTCACCTTCTTTGGCATGGGCGGCGCCCGCCTGGCCGCCCAGGGAGTGGAGCTGCTCTTCGACGCCCGGGAGGTGTCCGTCATGGGCATCACCGAGGTCCTGCCCCGGATTCCCCGCATCCTTCAAATCCTGAAGGGCCTGGCCGAGGCCGCCGCCGAGCGCAAACCGGACGTCGCCATCCTGGTGGACATCCCTGACTTCAACCTGCGCCTGGCCAAGAAGCTCAAGGCGCTGGGGGTCCCCGTCGCCTACTACGTGTCGCCCATGATCTGGGCCTGGCGCCGGGGTCGGGTGCGCACCATCAAACGGTTGGTGGACCGGATGCTCTGCATCCTTCCATTCGAGGAGGACTTCTACCGGGAGGCCGGCGTCAGCGCCCGCTACGTCGGCAGCCCGGTGGTGGAGCAGGTTCCCTCACCGGATACGGCCACGGCCTTCCGCGAGCGGCTGGGGTTGTCGAAGGACGCCCCCACGCTCGCGCTGCTGCCCGGCAGCCGGATGGGCGAAATCCGCCGTCTGCTTCCCGACATGGTGGAGGCGGCGAAGCGCCTCTCCGCCGAGCGACCCGGACTCCAGGTCGTCGTCCCCCTCGCGCCCACCATCGACCGGGGGGAGATCACCTCCCGCTTCGAAGGCAGTGGCGTGACGCCCATCCTGGTGGAGGGCCGGGCACCCGAGGTCGTGGGCGCCAGTGACGCCGCGGTGGTGGCCTCCGGTACCGCCGTCCTGGAAGCCGGGCTGATGCAGCGCCCCCTGGTGGTCGTCTACCGGGTGTCACTCATCACGTACTGGGTGGGCCGGTTGATGTTGAAGGTGGCCTTCGTGTCCCTCATCAACCTGCTGGCGGGCCGACGCGTCGTCCCCGAGCTGCTCCAGGGGGAGATGACGCCCGAGCGCATCGCCGAGGAGGTCCGCCGCGTCTGGATACCCGGTGCTCCCCGGGAGGAGATGCTCCAGGGGTTGGCGGAGATGCGCGGCCGGCTGGGGGAGACGGGCGCGGCCACCCGGGCGGCGGAGTCCGTACTGGAGCTGCTGCCCCCGGGCCGCGTTTAGGATATGTCGGCCGGGTCATGAACCCAGCCCTGGTCTGCATCCCCACGTACAACGAGCGGGAAAACATCGAGGCCATCGTCCAGGCGGTGCTGGAGGCCGACCCCCGGGTCGACATCCTCATCGTGGACGACAATTCGCCCGATGGCACAGGGCAACTCGCGGATGGGCTCGCCGCGCGGGATTCGCGCGTGCGCGTCCTCCATCGCGAGAAGAAGGAGGGCCTGGGCCGCGCCTACCTCGCCGCGTTCCGGTGGGCCCTGGCCGAGCAGTACACGTACATCCTGGAGATGGACGCCGACTTCAGCCACGACCCGCGCTACCTGTCCGGCATCCTGGATGCGGCCGAGGCTGGCGCGGACCTGGTGCTCGGCTCGCGCTACGTCACGGGCGGCGGCACGGTGAACTGGGGCGTGGGGCGGCAGCTCATCAGCCGCGGTGGCAGCCTCTACGCACGGTCGATTCTGGGCGTGGGCATCCAGGACCTCACCGGCGGCTTCAAGTGCTTCCACCGCCGGGTGCTGGAGGCCATCGACCTGGATTCGGTGAAGAGCACCGGCTACGCGTTTCAAATCGAGCTGACCTACCGCACGCTCCGCAAGGGCTTCACCGTGCGCGAGGTGCCCATCGTCTTCGAGGACCGGCGCGTGGGTCACTCCAAGATGAGCAAGAAAATCTTCGCCGAGGCTCTCACCATGGTGTGGAAGCTGCGGTTCACGGTGTAAGCCCAGGCTGTCATGCCGGAATACGCGTCACTGTTCCTCGTCTCGCTGTCGGCCATCTTCTTCGTGGTGGACCCCATTGGCGTCGTCCCGCTGTTCCTGGCGATGACGGCTGGGGACTCGCAGGAGAAGGTGCGCCGCACCGCCATGCGCGCCTGCCTGGTGGCCTGCGGGATGATGTTGTTCTTCGCCCTCTTCGGCGGCGTCATCTTCAAGGTGTTCGGCGTGTCGCTGGGCGCCTTCCGGGTGGCCGGCGGCATCCTGCTGCTCATCACCGCGTTGGACATGCTTCGCGCCCGCCCGGCGGAGACGCGCACCACGCCGTCCGAGGAACAGGAAGGCGTGGTGAAGGAGGACGTGGCCATCGTCCCCCTCGCCATTCCGCTGCTGGCGGGCCCGGGCGCCATCGCCACCGCCATGGTGCTGATGGCCAAGGGCGACACGCTCGTCTCCGCCATCCCCGTGCTGGCCGCCGTCGTGCTGACGTTCGTCGCCAGCTACTTCATCCTCCGCGCCTCCGGGCTCATCCAGCGCGTGCTGCGCCAGTCCGGCGTGGCCATCGTCGAGCGGGTGATGGGACTCATCCTGGCCGCCATCGCGGTGCAGTTCATCGCGGACGGCGGCAAGGAGCTGTTCAAGTAGGTCCGGGGATGGCCACCCACTCCGGGCCCTTGCGCTTCAGCAGTCCCTGCGGCTTGCCCTCCAGTGACAGCTCGTCGTGGCTGGCGCGGCGCGCGTCGTACGCGTAGCCGCCCTGGACCTCCTGCAGGTACACCACCACGGCGTCGAGCACGTTCTCCTGCACCACCTTGAAGGTCGCGTCGCCGCAACTGGGCGCGTCACCGGAGAAGAAGCGCTCCAGCATCGCCTCCTCCGGACGGCGCACGTACACCACCACCGGCGCGGGCTCATCGCGACCGGCCGCGACGACTTCGCGGACGACCTGGGACGGCACCGGCTCCCGCAGCAGCCGGTGCACGAGCTCACACTTCTCAGCCTCCACGCCCTGACGCTCCGCGAGACGCGCCTGGTGCGCGCATCCCGTGCTCCCCAGCACCCCCAGCCCGAGCAACGCCCATGCCTTCTGGTGGAATCGGTCCATGCGTCCTTTCCTCTCCCTCGATGACTGCGCTACAGCTTCCGCCACCGCGGAGGGCGAGGCGCGTGCTGCAGCACCGGATCCTCCACTGCGATGATGTATTCCGCGCGGCGGTTGCCCGCCTCCGCTGTCTCGTCGGGCGTCGCGACGGCCGGGGCCTCTTCTCCCAGCCCTTCGTAGTACACGGGCACCCGCAGCCCCTTCTTCCGGAAATAGGCCGCCAGGCTCTTCGCCCGCCGCACTGACAGGTCCAGGTTCTCCGCTGCGGCCCCCACAGTGTCCGTGTGGCCCATCACGTAGAGCCGCAGTGACGCGAAGCGACCGTACTTCGTCAGCGCGTCCACGATGAGAGCGTGGCTCTTGTCCAGCTTGCCCCGCTCCGCCGCCGGAATGTCCGCGCGGCCCGAGGCGAAGTTCACCTCCTCGTGCGGAATGTCCACCTGCCACGGATACAGGTCGACGCCCGTGTAGAACTCCGCCGTGTCGAACGCACGGAGGGAGATCTTCATCACCCGCCCCTCCGCCGCCGGCCACGTCAGCTCCAGTGGCGTCCCTCCCGCCTCCCCCTTGAATGGCACCTCGCCCTCGAAGGCCTTCTTCCCGGTGTCCATCAACACCGTCAGCTCCGCGCGCTTCGCGGGCCGGGACAGGACGAAGCGCAGCCGGCGCGCAGCCACGTCCACGTCCTCCTTGCGCACGTCCAGCTTCAGCGTGCCGTAGAGCTCCGTGTCGAAAGACAACGGCATCACGCCGGATTCCGCATCCGGGAAGCGCACCGTGAGCGCTCCCTCGTAGCGGAAGCGGCCTTCCGGCTGATTCAGCTCGATGCGGCGCGTGAGGCCCGGACTCCCACCGCCCTTCACCTCCACGTCCTGGCCGTCGCTGCGCTTCAGCTTCACCTCGAAGCCCGCGATGGGCTCCTCGATGTGGACCAGCAGCGCCGGGAGCTTCTCTCCCAGCACGGCGCGCCCCTCCAGGGAGACTCGAACGGCGTCCGCGAGCACCGGCATCGGCGAAGACAGGACAAAGGCGAGGAGCAGCAGGCGGGCGTTCATGGCGCGGTGTAGGCCTCTGGCGTCACGTGCCGCGACCATCCGCGGCAGGTGTGGGTCGAATCCTCCGCGAGGGTAGGACGAGGTGGCGTGCAGGGAAACGCTCCCCGCGGGGGACGTTGGAGGTGAAACGGTATTCAATCGCCCCCCGTCCCAGGGGAGCCCGGACAGGGAGCCGAGGAGATTCCCTCCCGTCAGCCCTCCCCGCTGCCTGCCAGGCCGTGGCGCTCCAGGAGGCGCCGCAGCTGCGTGCGATGCATGCCCAGCGCCCGGGCAGTGGCCGCGACGTTTCCGCCATTCGCCCTGAGCGCATCCTCCAACCGCGCCCGCTCGGCTTCGTCCAACGGCTTGCCCCGGGCCGGAGACTGTTGAGAAGTGGATGAAGCCACCGCGGCGGGCGCCGAGGGCGGCGGGCCGAAGACCGTGCCCGCCGTGAGACTGAGGTGCCTGGCTTCGAGGCGAGGCGCCGCATGTAGCAGCGCCTCATGCGCCGCGCTGCGCACCTCCACGCGAAGCTCGCGCACGTTGCCCGGCCAGGCCCGCAGCAGGCAGGCCTCGTGGAAGCTCACATGCACGGGCAGGCGGCTGCCCCCTTCTTCCAGAAAGCGCTCCACTAGAAAGGGCAGCTCCTCGGGGCGGCGGCGCAGTGGCGGCAAGTCAGCCTCCGGCCTGCCCAGGCGGAAGTAGAGGTCCTCGCGCATCCGGCCGCTGGCCACCTGCGCGCGCAGGTCCTTGTTTCCGGCGGAGCACACCCGCACGTCCACCTTCCGCGGCTTGGAGCCCCCCAGCGGGAGGACCTCGCGCGTCTCCAGCGCGCGCAGCAGCTTGGCCTGCACGGCCAGGTCCAGCTCGGCCACCTCGTCCAGGAACAGCGTCCCGCCGTCCGCGGCCTGGAGGTAGCCCTCCGCGTCGTCCGCCCCGGAGAAGGCACCGCGCCGCGCGCCGAAGAGGAGCCGTTCGGCGAGCCCCTGCGGAATGGCCGCGCAGTTGACGGCCACGAAGGGGCCCGACGCGCGCGGGCCGCGCTCATGGAACGCGCGGGCCACGCCTTCCTTGCCGGTGCCGCTCTCCCCGTGGATGTGCAGCGTGAAACCGTGTTCCGCCGTGCGCGCGACCACGTCCAGCAACTGCTGCATGGCGGGCCCCCGCACGAAGTCGCGCGTCCGCACGACACCGCGCCGGGCCACCGGCCCGACATCCGCACAGGGAATGAAGAGCGAGTCCCCCATCCGGATGACGCGCTGGGCCTCGCGGGGCGTGCCAGCCACCAGGGGCGCCCCGTCCACGAACGTGCCATTCTGACTGCCCTGGTCGGTGACCCAGAAGCGGCGGCCGTCGTACCGCACCTGTGCGTGGCTGCGAGACATCCGCGGGTCCTGGTCCGTCCCCAATGCGGCGGCACCCCGCCCCAGCAAGAGCGCTCCGTCGAGCGGCAGGGCCGTGGCCATCGCGCTCCCAGCGCACAGGACGCGTAGCAGGCCTGGCACCGCGGCCTCGCCGGAGTCTGCCCCTCGCCCCCTGGCGTCGCTCTGCTGCAAGGTCGACCGGTCGTGTTCCATGTGCCTCCATCTTACGCGTGTGCCACTGGCACACGGCACCGTGCCTGCGGGCTGTGCCATCCAAGCCCCATCTCCGCGGCGCACCGCCTTGATGACTCGTGCACTGGACCGGGCCGCTGCTGGCATGCCCCTCGCTATGGCGTGGGGCTGGACCACGGCACCCGCCGTCACTTCGAGGAGACACCTGTGCTCAACACCTTCCCCGCCTGGCTCACGGGCCTGCTGCTGCTGGCCGTCGCCGCGGGCTGCCGCCTCCCCACCGCCGGCGCCCGCCCTGACTCCCCGTCCGGCGGCGGGAGTTGTCCGACGGGACAGTGCGACCCCGACCCGAATGGCCTGGGCATCTACGTCGCCGAGGGACACAGCTACTGTTTCTTCCACGAGAAGACGCCGGTGGCGTGCCTGGAGGGCTTCGTCAATTCCCCCGAGGGCGTGGCGTTGCACGTGCGCTCCATGTACCGGAGGGACCAGACGCTTCGGCTCCCCCTGCACCTCCGGCATCCGGGCAAACCCGTTGATGGGGAGCACCCGACGCTGGAGTCCATTCACGGCAACGTCGGCGACTTCTTCGTCGCCGTCCGCGGTGGAGACGTCTCCCGGAAGCTGCGAGGCGAGCCGGTGTCGCGGCTGGTGTTCGGGTTCAAGCTCCCGGTGGACCTGGACGGCACCGGAACCCTGGAGGACCTCCTCTACGAGTTGGCGCTCGAACCCGTGTCCGGCAACCGCCTCGTCGTGCGCTACCGGCCCGTCCCCAGCACTGTCTGGTTGCGGCAGTGCCAGGCGCCAGAGGACCAGAACGTCGCGTCCGTCCTCCTGCCGCAGCGCCAGGTCGACGGTCTGAACGCCGCGGTGCGGCCCCACGACGAAACCCTCACCGTGGCCTGCGAGACAGGCGCGATTGGCGCATGCATGAACTGGGGCTATCAGCCGTGGACTCCCGAGACGCTCCAGGCCGACCCGGACCGGGAGTTCGTCCACGGCGCATGCCTCCAGGCCAAGCGCGCCGCCTATTTCGTGGGCCAGGGCGACCCGCGCAGCTACACCGTGAGCGGCACGGAGATTCTCCGGCGCGATGCCCACGGGTTCGGGCGCAACAGCAACAACGACCTCCAGGAGCTCGAATACCTGGAGGCCCTGTGGAGCCCCCGAGGCGCGGAGTGCCTCAACCTGACGAACCGGCGCAGCAGGGTGCCCATCCAGAATGGCCTCACGTTGCCGGCCTGTGGACCATTTCCCAGGTGGAGTTCCCAGGCGAGGTTCGCGACGGGTGTGGAGCAGCCATCAAAGCCCTGAGTCCGGAGCCCCAGCAGCGCGAAGGGCGGCTTGCTCCGCGCCGTCCAGGGGCCCCACATAGCAGCTCAGCCAGGGGACCTGGGCCGTGGCGCGGCGCCACGCCGCGTCGGCTTCACGGAGGGACGCTTCCCACCCTTCCGCGGGCCTCTGGCGCCGGGCACGCAAGAGCAGCAGCGCGCCTCGCACGGCGTGGGCCTCTGGCAGCCCGGGGTCCAGCTTCAGCGCGAGCTCCACCTGCGCCAGCCCCTCCTCCACGAGGGCGGACGGAGCGCCGGTGTCCCGCGCCAGCCGCCAGGCCGCCCGGGCCAGGGTGAGGTGGCTGTCGTAGTAGGGATAGAGCGACACGGCCCGCCGGGCCTCGGTGAGGGCCTTGCGCAGCAGGGCCGCACTGGAGCGCCCCTTGCCCCGCGCCTGCTCCGCCGCCGCCAGCGCCAGCTCCGCGCCCAGGCTCCGGCAGTCCGCGCAGGTGGGGATCAGCCGGTACGCCTCCTCCAGCGCGCCCTGCCCGCTGGCGAGCACCACGCGCGCGTCGCCCGCCGCGCGCAGGGCATGGAGCGCTTCGAGCAGGTGCGCACCGGCCGCATGGAGCCAGGCGCGGTCGGACCGGGCGTTGACGCCACGGGAGCGCTCCGTCGCCTGGAGCGCCCGCACCAGGGCCGGACGCGGGTCGCCGCCGGTCTCCAACAGGTAGCGCGCGCGTGTCAGCTCAGCGGCGGCGACATGGTCGTGGGCGGAGTGGAAGCGCTCGTCGAGGGTCAGCGCGCGCGCGCTGGCCTCCAGCGCGGCCTGCACATGGAGCTCCGGGTCACGTCCCCGGGAGAGCAGGAAGGCCGCCCGAGCGGCGTTCAGCTCCGCGAGGTTGGAGTGGGCGAAGAGGTACTTCGGATCGCCCTGGACGGCCCGCTGGAAGGCACGCTCTGCTTCGGCGTAGGCCGGAAGCGGGTCCTCGCCGTGCTCCCGCTGGTAGTTGCCCCGCCAGCGGTGCACGAGCCCCAGGTCGTTGAGTGCCCAGGGGTAGTGCGGCTCCAGCTCAATCGCCCGCTCCAGCCATTGAATGGCCTGTGCCCAGGACGCCTCGGGCGCCTCTCCCGCGCGAGCCTGACGCAGGCCGCGCATGAAGTAGCTGTACCCCAGCGAGTCGTGCGCGAGCACATTGCGCGGCTCCAACGTCCCAGCCCGCGAGGCTGCGTCCGTCCAGGCATTAAGCAGGGCCTCCGCGCCGCGTGCGTCCGGCGCGCCCTGGAAGGTCACTGCGCGGTACTGGTTCATCAGCACCTGGGCCTTCTTCGTGTGGCCGGAGGCCCGGTCCGGGTCGGCCACGAGGCTCCGGTCCGCGGCGGCCTCCGCCTGGTCCAGCGCGGCCTTGCGTGAGCGCCCCTCCCGCTTGTCCAGCTCCGACAGTTGCAGCCACACCTCCGCGAGCGCCTCGTGGGCCCAGGCGTCGCTGCGCGCCAGCTCCACGGTCTGCTGGTAGCGGGAGTCCGCTTCCATGAGCCCTGCCCGCGCGCCCGTGTAGTCCCCCTGCTCCAGCAAGGCCATCGCCCGCGCGAGCGCCACGTCCCCGGCGAGCATCCGCACTTCCGGCATCCACGACGCCTGCGCCATGGCCTCGCTCACGGCCCGCTCCGCGCCCGCGTAGTCCCTTCGGTACAGCGCGATGAGCCCTTCGAGGTAGCGCGGCGACTCCAGCTCCACGCCGCGACTGCGCTCCAGGGATTCGAGCGCGGGTGTCAGGTAACGCGCCTCGAGTTCATGCCGCCGCTCGGCCACCCACGCCGCGCCGCCGCTGCGCCGCACATCCTCCAGGGCCAGGTGGTACTGCTCCCCCAACACCCGGCCCAAGGCGTAGTGGAGCCCCGGTGAATCGACGCCCAGTTCCCGTGCCCGCGTCAGCTCCCGGTGCGCCTGCTTGAAGTCACGCATCGCCAGGTGGCCCCGCCCCAGCGCCTGCTGCACGAGCCCCTCCCCCAAGTCTCCCAGGTCATGTCGCAAGGCGCCCATGCGCGCCATTCGCTCCCGGACGCGCTGCTGCTCAGGCCGCGTGTCGTGCAGGGGCAGGCCCTGGAAGGCGCGCACGAAGGCCTCGATTTCCTGAACCTGCTGCCCCAACTGCTCTGCCAGCCGGACGCGCGAGGCCGTCCGCGCCTGGAGGTCCCGCTCCGCCAGCCAGGCTTGGGCCCCGAAGCCAGCGAGCAGCAGCATGCCCACCAACGAGACGCTGGAGACGAGCACCACCCCGCGATGCCTGCGCGCGGCGCGCCGCAGCCGGTCCGTCAGGCGGGGCCGCTGACCGAGGATGGGCGCCCCGTCCAGATAGCGCCCCAGGTCCTCCGCCAGCGCCCGGGCGGTGGCGTAGCGCAGCGCCGGCTCCTTGCTCAGGCACTTGAGGCACACCGTCTCCAGGTCGGCGTCCAGGTGCGGCACGCGCTCACGCGGCGGCACCGGGTCGTCGTGGAGCACATGGTTCAGCGTCTCCAGCGGCGTCGCGCCGGTGAAGGGAGGCTCGCCCACGAGCAGCTCGTAGAGCGTGGCCCCCAGGCCATAGACGTCCGTGCGGGCGTCAATGGCTTCCAGCTCACCCCGGGCCTGCTCCGGCGCCATGTATGCGGGCGTGCCCATCACCGCGCCGGTGGACGTGAGGCCGTGCCCCTCCCCGGCCTCGAAGGCGAGGCCGAAGTCCATGATGACCGGCTCACGGCGCGCTCCTTCGCCCGTGAGCACCAGGATGTTGGAGGGCTTGATGTCCCGGTGGATGACGCCCAGCGCATGGGCCGCGTCCACCGCCTCCGCCGCCGCCTTCAGCCATCGCGCCTTCTCCAGGAGTGGCAGACACCGCGCGGCGACGTCCATCCGCTCGCCCTCCACGAGTTGCATGGCGATATAGGCCTGGCCGCCGGACTCCCCCGCGTCGAACACCCTGCAGACATTCGGGTGGTCGATGCGGGCCTGGGCACGGGCTTCTCTAAGAAAGCGCATGGCCCGCTCCGGGTCCGCGCTCCGGAGAAACTTCAGCGCCACCTGCCGCCCGAGCGTCCTGTCCCGAGCGCGGTACACGTCCCCCATGCCCCCAC
The DNA here is from genome assembly GCF_006547365.1 of Myxococcus sp. AB056. Taxonomy (NCBI): domain Bacteria; kingdom Pseudomonadati; phylum Myxococcota; class Myxococcia; order Myxococcales; family Myxococcaceae; genus Myxococcus; species Myxococcus sp. AB056. The sequence continues at coordinate 24,612 of NZ_VHLB01000114.1, forward strand.
GCCCCAGC
>NZ_VHLB01000115.1:0-24597 GCF_006547365.1 Myxococcus sp. AB056
CCCCAGGCCCTGGAGTTCGCGGACCTGCCGGCCCCCGCCGCACCGGACCTGTCGTTCGACTTCAACGAGCCACCCGCGCCCGGTGCGGACCCGTTCGCCGTCGACTTCAGCGCCCCACCGGCCCCCGCCCCCGCGGCGGATCCGTTCGCCGCCGATTTCGGCTCCGCGCCAGCGCCGGGTGCGGACCCGTTCGCCATCGACTTCTCGGAGCCCCCGGCCCCCGCGCCAGCCGTCGCCGTCAACCCGGCCGTGGACTTCGGTGACGTGGACTTCGGCGCGCCTTCTTCGCCCGGCATCCCGGACTCGCTCGAGTTCGACCCCACCGCCCGGCCGGATGACGACCTGGAAGCGGACCTCTCCGACCCGCTGCCGCCGCCGCCCAACGCGGGCCCCGCGGACGGCCTGGAGATGCTGTCCTTCATCGACGACGCCGCGGGCAAGGACGGCGGCGCCCAGGCGGGCGCCAAGGTGCGCCGTTTCCACGTCCGCCGGCGCTCGGGCAAGGTGTTCGGCCCGTTCGACGAGGGCGTCATCGTCAAGATGCTCGAGGACGGGCAGCTCCTCGGGAACGAGGACGTGTCGCTGGACTCGGAGACCTGGTCCGCCATCGGCACGGTGCCCACCTTCGCCGCCGCCATCCAGCGGCTCATGGAAGGCCCCGCCAAGCTGGTGACGCCCACCGCGGCGCCTGCCGCGGCCGTCGTCGACGCGCCCCGCGTGGACGGCGCCAGCCCGCAGGCCAACATGAAGCGGCTGGAGCAGCTCTATGAAGGCCGCATGGCCGCGGTGTCCGTGGTGGACCGCAGCGGCAACACGGAGAAGTGGAAGAAGCGCGTCCCGATGATGATTGCCGCGGGCGTCGCCGTAGTGGTGGCGGGCATCGGCGCGGGCACGGAGTTCGGCACGCGCTACGGTGCCTTCGGCCGCCGCGCCCTCTTCCCCCCCCGCATCTCCGACGGCTCGGCCGAGGCGAAGCAGGTGGCGGACGCGAAGCAGGCGCTGCTCACGGACACCTTCGCCAGCTACAAGCAGGCCCGCGAGCTCAGCGCCAAGGTGCTCGCGCAGAAGGAGTACCCGGAGGTGCGCTCGCTGTGGTGCCAGTCCGTCTACTACCTCCAGCGCCGCTACGCCGCGGGCAATCCGAACGAGCTGAGCCGCTGCCGTCAGGACCTGGCGGACATCGAGTTCCTGGGAGAGAAGGACGTGGACGTCATCAAGGCGTCCGCGGCGATCGCACTCACCTCCCGGCAGGCGGACTCGGTCATCCCCCCCCTGAGCGGCGCCTACGGCCGCGAGGACACCCAGGGCGACCTGGAGCTGGCCTTCCTGCTGGCCGAGGCCTACTCGCAGAAGCGCGACGAGAAGCGCGCCCTGGACACGCTGAACAAGGTGCTGGCGAAGAACCCGAAGTCCGCCAAGGCCCACCACGCCGTGGGCAACCTGCACCAGGCCGCCGACCGCGCCGACGAAGCCGCCGCCGCCTATGCCGCGGCCCTGGAAGCGGACCCCAAGCACGTGGCCTCCGCGGTGGAGCTGGCCGCGGTGGAGCTGCTGGTCCGCAAGGACGTGGCGAAGGGCACGGAGGCCGTTGAGCGGGCGCTGGCCGAGGACGTCCAGTCCGCGCTGGGCCCCGCGGAGCTGGCGCGCGCCCGCGGCCTCAAGGGCGTGGCGATGTTCCAGAAGCACCAGCCGAAGGAGGCTGAGGCCGAGCTCAAGGCCGCCCTGGAAATGGACGCGAAGTCCACCTTCCTCCGGGGGCAGCTGGCGCGGGTGCTGCGCGCCCAGCGCAACTTCGAGGGCGCCCTGCCCATCTACAAGGCGCTGGCGACCGAGGAGCCCAACAACCTGGAGTTCGCGGACGGCCACATCACCGCGCTGGTGATGACCGGGAAGATGCAGGACGCGCTGGAGGCCGTGAAGAAGGCCAACGGCGTGTTCCCCAACGAGGCGCGCATCGCCTACCTCTACGGACGCATCGAGGACGCGCTCGACAACCTCTCCGACGCGGAGGGCCACTACAAGCGAGCCATCGCCGCGGACGACAACCTGGTGGAGGCCCGCCTCTACCTGGGCCGCTTCTACCTGGCCCAGCGCCGCAACGCGGAGGCGCGGCCTGAGCTCGAAGAGGCGGCGAAGAAGGCACCGGAGAACGCGGGCGTGCGCGCGGGCCTCGGCGAGCTGGCCCTGGCGGAGAACAACACGCTGCTGGCCCAGCAGGAATTCGAGCGCTCCGTGAAGCTCGACCCCATCCTGGCGGACGCCCACCTGGGCCTGTCCCGCGTGGCCCTGCTGACGGACGACCTGGAGACGGCGAAGGTGGAGGCCAACCGCGCCCTGGAGCTGGACCCGCACCTGCTGAAGGACGGCCGGCTGCAGCGCGGGCTCGTGCTGTGGCGCCTGGGGCAGTTGGAAGAGGCCGTGGCGGAGCTGGAGAAGGCCAAGACGGAGGACCCGCGCTCCACCACCATCCCGATTACGCTGGGCGCCGTGCTGCTGGAGCGGGGCGATTTGCCGGGCGCGGAGAGCAACCTGGGCCTCGCGCTGAGCAACGAGCCCTCCAACCACGAGGCGCTCTATTACCTGGCGCTGGTGAAGGCGAAGCGGCTGGAGTTCACCCAGGCGCTGGACAGCATGCGCAAGGCCGTGGAGCGGGCCCCCAACCGCCCCGACTACCACTACGCCTACGGCGTCATCCTGCGGGACGCGAAGAACCTGCCGGACGCCATGAGCGCGTGGCGCAAGACGGTGGAGCTGGATGGCGCCCACGCGGACGCCCACGAGGCGCTCGGCCATGCGCTGCTGGAGGGCAGCCAGTTCGACGAGGCCATCACCGCGTTCGAGGCCAGCCTCAAGGCCGACCCCCGCCGCACGCGGGTGCTGGGCTCCATTGGAGATGCGTACTTCGCCGCCGCGCGCTGGAACGACGCCATCAAGCGGTACCAGTCGGCCCTGAAGGCGGACCCCAAGCTCACCTACGTCTATTACAAGGTGGCCCGCGCCTTCACCGAGCAGGCCCAGCACGCCAAGGCCATCGACTGGTACCGCAAGGCCACCAGCCTCGATTCGGAGAACCCCATGGCCTACTACTACCTGGGCTTCGCCTATAAGGAGCGCAACAAGCGCCGGGAGGCCGTGCAGGCCTTCAAGGACTACCTCTCCCGCAAGCCGGACGCGACCGACAAGAAGGACATCGAGGACGAAATCTACGACCTGCAGAACTGAGGTCGTCGTCCGCCGGACGTCTCCGCGCCCGGCGCCTCCCCTCCCCCACGGAGTCAGGGCGGAGGGGGGGGCGGCGTCCGGCCTTGAGCACCCCAGACGTGAGGAACCTTGCTGGCCTCACCGGGGGTGACTACAAGGCGTGCTCCATGCTGGACCTCCGGAACGTTGCGCAGAACTTCGATGCGGTGGTCGCCCGGCTCAAGACGCGGGGCGGCAACCTGGATTTGGGCCCCTTCCAGCGGCTCTTCGCCGAGCGCCGCGAGCTGTATGTCTCCGTGGAGTCGCTGGCCGCGCGCCGCAACGCCGCCAACGAGGAGATGAAGCGCAAGGCGAAGGAGGACCCGAAGGCGCTCGACGCGCTCCGCGGTGACCTCCGCGCCGTCTCCCAGGAAATCAAGGAGAAGGAAGCGCGCCTCAAGGACGTGGAGGAGGAGCTCAACCGCATCCTCCTGCTCATCCCCAACGTGCCCCATGAGTCCGTCCCCGAGGGCGGCGGCGCCGAAGACAACGTCCAGGTGAGCATCTGGGGGCAGAAGCCCGACCTGCTCTTCGCCCCCAAGCAGCACTTCGAGCTGGGTGAGAAGCTGGGCATGCTCGACTTCGAGCGCGCCGCCAAGGTGTCTGGCAGCCGCTTCACCTTCTACAAGGGCGCACTGGCCCGGCTGGAGCGGGCGCTCGTCACCTTCATGATCGACGTGCACACCAGCAAGGGCTACACGGAGCTGCTCCCGCCCTACCTGGTGCTGCGCGAGACGATGATGGGCACCGGTCAGCTCCCCAAGTTCGAGGACGACGCCTTCAAGACGTTGGGCGAGCCGGAGCGCTTCCTCATCCCCACCGCGGAAGTGCCCGTCACCAACTACCACGCGGACGAAATCCTCGAGGGCGAGTCCCTGCCCATCCGCTACTGCGCCTTCAGCCCCAGCTTCCGGGCCGAGGCGGGCGCCGCCGGCAAGGACACCCGCGGCCTCATCCGTCAGCACCAGTTCCACAAGGTGGAGCTGGTGAAGTTCGCCCACCAGGAGAAGAGCCTGGACGAACTCGAGACCATGACGGACGACGCCTGCGACATCCTCCGCCGCCTGGGCCTCCACCACCGCGTCATGCTCCTGTGCACCGGAGACATGGGCTTCGCCGCCCGGAAGACGTACGACATCGAGGTCTGGCTCCCCGGACAGAACAGCTACCGGGAGATTTCGTCCTGCTCTGACTGCGGCGACTTCCAGGCGCGCCGGGCGAAGATTCGCTACCGGGCCCAGAGGGGGGACAAGCCCCAGCTCGCCCACACGCTCAACGGCAGCGGCCTGGCGGTAGGCCGGACGACCATTGCCATCCTGGAGAACTACCAGCGCGAGGACGGAAGCGTGGCCATTCCGGAGGCGTTGGTGCCGTACATGGGCGGCTTGAAGGAACTGAAACCGATTTGAGTCTGAATCCGGCTTGCAACGCGCGAAGAATCAGGTAGAAGGGCGGCCCCACGGACGTCGGTCCGCGGGGTGCCTAGTCGGCCCCGATGGTATGGAGGCGTGGCCGAGCGGTTGAAGGCAGCGGTCTTGAAAACCGCAGAGGGTGCAAGCTCTCCGTAGGTTCGAATCCTACCGCCTCCGAGTTTTTGTTCTTGAATTTGTTGGCTCTTTGACAGAGAAGAGTTGGAGAGATGGCCGAGAGGCTGAAGGCACAGGTTTGCTAAACCTGCATACTCGAAAGGGTATCGAGGGTTCGAATCCCTCTCTCTCCGCCACTTGTTGTTGTAGCAGCGCCGGAAGAAATGCTCCCTTAGCTCAGCTGGATAGAGCGTCGGACTACGAATCCGAAGGCCGGAGGTTCGAATCCTCCAGGGAGCGCCACTTCTTTCGAGCAGTTCTCCATGAGTGACGAAGCTTTCATGCAGCAGGCGCTATCGCTCGCGCGGGAAGCAGCGGAACTCGGAGAGGTCCCCGTAGGTGCGGTGGCGGTGTTCAACGATGAAGTCGTTGGCACTGGATTCAATCGCCGCGAAGTGGACCGCAACCCGCTCGCTCACGCAGAGATGTTGGCAATGGATGCCGCAGCCCGGAAGATCGGTGCCTGGCGGCTCTCAGGCGTCACCCTGTATGTGACACTTGAACCATGTGCCATGTGCGCCGGAGGTCTGGTGCAGTCTCGCGTGACACGACTCGTTTTCGGTGCCTTCGATCCGAAAGCCGGTGCGGTGGGTTCGCTGTACAACCTGGTTGAAGAGCCTCGACACAATCACCGGCTCCAAGTCACGAGTGGTATCCTGGCGGACGAGAGCCGCCTGCTTTTGAAGACGTTTTTCGGGCGCTTGCGTGCGAAGAAACGTGACAATTGAATACTGGAGAGCTGGCCGAGTGGTCGAAGGCACCTGACTCGAAATCAGGCATACCGGCAACGGTATCGTAGGTTCGAATCCTACGCTCTCCGCTCCAGATTTTTGGAGAGGTGGCCGAGCGGTTGAAGGCGCACGCCTGGAACGCGTGTATATCTGAAAGGGTATCGTGGGTTCGAATCCCACCCTCTCCGTTGTTGTTTCTGCAGTACGTGGTTACATTCTTTATGGTCGGGACAACGTGGGGGCGTGAACCCCGCCAGGTCCGGAAGGAAGCAACGGTAGCGTACTTCCGCGTGTGTCCCGGCCGTCCTTTTTGAAGAGCCGGTGTCCTGTCAAGGGCACCGGCTCTTCACCTTTGCGGGCTGGCCATTCCCCTCCCCTACTCGCGGGAGAGAATCGTCTCGCGGCCCACCTTCCGGACGATTTGGAAGCCGCCGGCCTGGAGCTCGGCGAGCGCGCGGTCCTCGAAGGTGACGGCGCGGTTGAACGTCCTGTCCCGCAGCGCGCGTTGGAACGCGCCGTCGTGGGGCCAGTCACAGGTGAGCCAGGGAATCCGCTTCCCCAGGTAGAAGTAGCCGCCCGAGCCCCACAGCCCCTCATTGACGATGAGCAGCCCCCGCGCGTTGCCCCGGGTGGCGGCGACAATCGCGCGGAACTGGTCTGCCCGCAGGTCCCCGGGTGGGAAGAAGGCGGCCGCGCTCATGCTTGCGACCAGCGCGAGTCCGGCCAGGCCCCAGCGCCCCGTTGGCCGAGCACGCTGGACGAGGCCCGCCGCCACGGGTGGCGCCGCGGCCAGCACGCCCAGCACCAGGCCGGGATAGAGGAAGCGCGCCTCCTTGTGCGCGGTGGCCAGGAGCACGCCGGTGTACACGGCGGCGCACCACAGCGGCAGGGACAGGGCGCGGCGCTGGCGAAGCGCGGCGATTCCCACGGGCACGGCGGCCCAGGCCCAGAGCGGCACGGCGGTGAGCAGCGGCTTCACGTAGAAGCTGGGTGCGTCGGCTCCGAACTGAGCCGCGGCCTTGCCCGAGAAGACGTTGAAGCGCGCATAGGCGAAGAAGGAATGGAACGGCGAGCCCCACGTCGCCCAGTCCAGCGCGCCGAGCGCCACCGCCACGCCCAATCCTCCAGCACACGTGAAGGCGAGCAGTCGCCACCGCCTCGCCGCCGCCAGCCACACCAGCGCCGCCAGGACGAAGACGGCCGACGGGTAACGGGCCACCACCGCCAGTCCCAGAGCCATGCCACCCACGAGCCCTGCCCTTGCGAGCCGCTCTCTCCGGTCCAGCGCCTCCACGGCGACGATGAGCAGCGAGGCGGAAATCGACTCGGCCATGGTGCGCCCCGCGAAGACGAGCAATGGCCCGTAGAGCCCCACGAGCAACGTCGACAGCAGGCCCCCCGCGGTCCCCGCTCGGCGCTGGGCGAAGCGGTACGCGGCCCAGAGACTCCAGGCGTGCAAGGCCACCTGCGGAATGGCCACCACGACGCGGTAGGCCCGCGGGTGGGTGATGCCCAGCAGGTCCGCCAGCTTGAGGAAGCCCGCCAGGACGCCGGGCACGGCCCAGTTGCGGAGGCCCTCGCGCCACTCCCAGGCCAGGACGCCGTAGCCGTGGACGCGCCACCAGGCGGGCTCCAGCGACTGGTACACCTCATCCGGGTGGATGCGACCCAACTGCACCACCGCGATGAGGCCAGGCAGCAGCGCCACTGCTCCTAGCACCCAGCGCATCCAGTTCCGTACCGGCGCCTCTTGGGGCGTGGCCCCGGGCGGTAGAGAGGTGGGCTCGGGTGTCGGGATGGAATCAGCGGGCGTGGCAGGGAGGGGGGCGGACACGGGCGCGGCCGACTCTTTCCGCCCGCGTTCCCGGACGCAAGGTGTGAAGCGTTCGTCTGCCCGCCCAGGGTCCGAGCCCGACGGGGAGTGGAATCCCACCTCGTGGGAGGGCAACGACATGGATCATTCACGCCGCCGTGTTTAGATGACGCCCCCCATGAGCTACCTCGTTCTCGCCCGCAAATGGCGCCCACAGAAGTTCGACGACATGACCGGACAGGAGCACGTCGTCCGGACGGTCGCGAACGCCATCAAGATGGACCGGGTCGCGCACGCGTACCTGTTCTGTGGACCTCGTGGCGTGGGCAAGACGACGGCCGCGCGACTGCTCGCCAAGGCGCTCAACTGTGAGAAGGGCCCCACCGCCCAGCCCTGTGGCGAGTGCCGTGCCTGCACGGAGATTGCCGCCGGCACCAGCGTGGACGTCGCGGAAATCGACGGTGCCTCCAACAACGGCGTCGAGAACGTCCGCGAGATTCGCGAGAACGCGAAGTACCTGCCCCAGCGGGACCGGCACAAAATCTACATCATCGACGAGGTCCACATGCTGTCGGGAGCGGCGTTCAACGCGCTGCTCAAGACGCTGGAGGAGCCGCCCGGGCACGTGAAGTTCATCTTCGCGACCACCGAGGCGCACAAGCTCCCGGACACCATCCTGTCGCGGTGCCAGCGCCATAACTTCCGGCGGATTCCGGCGGCGCGGATGCTTCAGCGTCTGCAGGAAATCTGCAAGGCGGAGGGCGCTGGTATCTCCGACCGCTCGCTGTCGCTGGTCGTGCGCCAGTCCGAAGGCGGCATGCGCGATGCGCTGAGCCTCCTGGACCAGGTGCTCGCCTCGTGCGGCGCCAACCCCTCCGACGAGGAAGTGGCCGACGCGCTGGGCGCCATCGACCGCACGTTGGTGCAGGACTTCGCCGATGCGCTCGTCCACAAGGACGCGAAGCGGGTACTGGAGCGGGTGGAGGAAGTCTTCAACCGCGGCCTGGACTTGAAGCGTCTGGCCGAGGAGCTGGCCTTCCAACTGCGGCATCTCTTCGTCACCAAGACGCTGGGCAAGGCACCCGACGAGCTGGCCGAGTCCGAGCAGAAGGCGCTGATGGCGCTGGCGCAGGACGCGGAAGCCGCGCAGCTCACGCGCTTGTTCGACGTGGTGCACGGCTGCATCTGGGACGTGTCACGTGCGGCCCAGCCTCGGCTGGCCCTGGAGATGGCGCTGCTCAAGGCCATCCAGTTGTCGCCGGGTGGTTCGATTCCCGAGCTGCTTGCCCGCGTGGACAAGCTCGCGGCGGGGATGGGTGAAGGTTCTGCGAAGTCGAACGCTGGAGCGCCGGGAGGTCGCTCCAGTCCCACGAACTTTCGCGCCTGAAACACGACACGACGCTTCCATGATGCAGGCGGCTGCCCCCACCCCACGTCCGTGGGAAGCGAGGGGTGCGCCCGTGGCGCAGACGCCTGTGCGCGCCAGCGAGCCGCCAGCGCCGATGGCGGCCGTGCGCCAGGACGAGCCGCCGCGCACGAGGCCCGTCGCCGATGAGGTTCGCCCGCCTGAGCCCTTCCATGGCAGCGCGCAGGTGGGAGCCTCGCGCCAGGACGAGCCGCCTCGTTTTGCGCCTCCCGGCGCCATGCATCCGGCCGAACCGCCGCCGCCCGGGCCCCACATGGACGGCCTGTCACCGGCAGCGAGCCGCCCCCTGTCGTTCCTCCGCAACAGCGGCGGCGCCACCCCGTCCCCTCAGGGCTACCAGGCCACGCAGATGGTCCCCTCCGGCCCGGTGATGGAGGGACTGTCACCTTCCGCCGCGCGCCCGCTCTCATTCCTCCGCAACGGCGGCTCGGCCCAGGCGCCCACGGCCCCTACACCCCTGCCCTCCGTGCCTCCCGCGGGCGCAACGCCGCTGTCGCGCACCACCGAGCCCGCGCCATCGGTCCGCGTCACCAACATCCGGCGGCCCGAGCCCATCGCGCCGCCGGAACCTCCGCCCTACGCGGAGGAAGAGGACGCGCGCTACTACCCCGAAGAGAACTCCCCCGAAGGCTGTGCCTCCGGTGAGTGCCTCCCCGAAGTCGCCGCCGCGCCGCCGCCTGCGTCCGAGCTCGTCATCCAGCACGAGTCCGAGCCCGAGCCAGAGCCGCCCCCGCCGCCCCCTGTCACCCGCTCTCGGGACAACCCCAACCTGCCCCTCATCGAGCGTTGGCGGGCCGCCGTGGAGACGGTGAAGGCCTCCCATCCCCGGCAGGGCGCGGCACTCTCCAACGGGCGATTGATGTCCATGAAGAACGGCGAAATCGTCCTCGGCTTCCTGCCCGTGGCCGGCTTCCACCGCATGGCCGTCAACTCCACCGCGGGCAAGGCCGCTGTGGACAAGGCCCTGGCCGAGCACTTCGGCCGCCAGGTGAAGCTCACCATCCAGGATGCGTCTCCGGACGACCCCCGGCTGGGCCCCAGTCTGGCCGATCAGGACGCACAGACGCGCGCCGCCCACGAGAAGAACACGGACAGCAAGGTCCGCAGCCACCCCGCCGTCCGGGCGGTGCTCAAGTTCCTGGGAGGCGAAATCGAACACATCCAGGTCTACGAGCCCGAGCGCCCCGGGGCCGTGCCAGCGGACGACACCTCCGACGACAGCGCCTGACAACCGCCTCGCGCAACGGTAGGGTGGCGCCCCATTCCACGCCGGGGCGGGGCCATGTCCGTGGCGCCCGCTCCCACGAGCACCGAGGAAGCATATGCCTGGCGTCGACCTGAACTACTTCATCCGGCAGGCGAACAAGCTGACGGAGAAGATTGAAGAGCGGAAGCAGCAGTTGGCGGAAGAGAGCGTGGAGGCCAAGGCCGGTGACGGCCGGGTCACCGTCGTCGCCAACGGCATCCAGGAGATCCGCAGCATCAAGATCGACAAGGAAGCCATCGACCCCAACGACACGTCGATGCTCGAGGACCTCATCACCGCCGCGGTCAACGCTGCCCTGGCGAGCAGCCGTCAGCACATGCAGCGCGAGCTCGCGAAAATCTCCGGCGGCGTCAAGATCCCCGGCATTACCTGATACCGGATGACCCCCGATCCGCTGAATCGACTCGTCGCCCAGCTCGCGAAGCTGCCAGGCATCGGCGAGAAGACCGCGCAGCGCCTCGCGTTCCACATCCTGCGGGCGCCGGGTGAGTATGCCGCGGAGCTGTCGCAGGCCATTCGCGAGGTGAAGGAGAAGGTGCACCTGTGCGTGCGCTGCTTCTCCCTCACCGACGCAGAGACCTGCAACTTCTGCCGGGACGCTCGGCGCGACGAGCGCGTGCTGTGCGTCGTGGAGACGTTCGCAGACCTGATGGCGCTGGAGCGCACCCGTGAGTTCAAGGGCCGCTACCACGTCCTGCACGGCGTGCTGTCTCCCCTGGAGGGCGTGGGCCCCGACCAGCTCCGCATCCGCGAGCTGCTGGAGCGCCTCAACGACAGCCGGGTGGAGGAACTCATCCTCGCCACCAACCCGGACGTCGAGGGCGAAGCCACCGCGCTCTACCTGACCCGCCTGCTCAAGCCCATGGGCCTGCGTGTCACCCGCATCGCCCAGGGCCTGCCCATGGGCGGCGACCTGGAGTTCGCCGACCAGGCCACGCTCGCCAAGGCACTCTCCGCCCGCCGCGACCTCTAGGCCACGCGCGGTGGCGGCGCGAGCCTCCTCGCGCCGCTACTGCGTCACCCGCCATGAGAAAGGCATCACCACCGTGACCTCCTGGTCCCGGTGAGGAGGGAAGCGAAGGCGCTCCGCCTGGGCCTCCAGGCAGCGGCCCACGCCCGACGAAGCCAGCGGTCCCCGCGTCCCCGCCCGCACCTTGCCCGACGAGACGATGGTGAGCTGCACCTGCACCTCGCCCTGGCTCGAAGGCAGGTCCGCCTTGTAGCGCTCGAAGCACGTGGTGATGCGCGCCCGTCCACGCGAGACGACACGCTGCACGTCGTCGATGCCCAGCGTCACCCGCTTCTGCGACGAGGCCTTCTTCGACCGCACAGGTGCCGCGTCCGCCCCTTCCTCATCCGCCTCCGGCTCGACATCGGACGCAGCTCCAGCAAGTCCGGCTTCGTCCGACTCCGTCGCACCGGCGGCATCCACGGGGGGCCGCGCCGAATCCGTCTCGCCCACGTCGCCACCCGCCCCATTGGCCACGGCGTCCGTCAGAGAACCGGCCTCAGCGGCGGCCCCCACGGGTGCCACGGCCTCCATCGGCGCGTCGGCCTGAGCGGCACCAGCCTCCGGTGCCACGGCCTCCACGACGGGCGCCGTGGCCGGAACCAGCGACACCGAAGCGGGCGTCGTCATCCACTGCCGATATCCAACGATGCCCGCCGCCGCCAGCATCAGGCCGCCCGCCAATCCCACCGCCAGCGTACGCCAGCGTCGGCCTCCGGCCGTGGGCGCAGACTCCGGCGACGTCGGCCCACGTGAGGCCGCGCCATGGGCAGGCACACCTGGCGAGGAAGGCCGCATGGACATGCCGGGGCGCTGGGCGGACGTGGCATCCCCCTCCCGAGCAAGCACGCCATACAGGTTCGTCCCATGCGCCTCCGCCCCCGAAGCCTGCCCCTGCGCCCCTGCCGCGGCGCCTCCGTACGTGGCGGTGAGCGTGGCCAGCGTGGGAATGCGTGAGCGCTCGGTGAAGCGCTCCTCACCAAAGTGCCCCTTCAAGAAGGCCCCGAGCGGCATCGCGCCCGAGCCACTGAGATGCTCCGAGAGAAACGTCTCCAGCGCGTCCGCGAACGCCTCCGCGGTGGGGTAGCGGTCCTCCGGCTTGAAGGCCATGGCCTTCAGGAGGATGGCCTCCAATTCCTCGGGCAAGTCCGGCCGCAGCTCGCGCGGCGGCTTGAGCTCGCCCTGTAGCAGCGCGTTGAGCACCGCCAGGTCGTTCTCCCGGGAGAAGGGCCGCACATGGGTGAGCGCCTCGTACAGGCTGACGCCCAGCGCGAAGATGTCCGCGCGGCGGTCCACCTCCTTGCCGCGCGCCTGCTCCGGCGCCATGTACATGTACTTGCCCTTCACCACGCCCGTGCGCGTGTTGACGAGCCGCGACTCGGCCTTGGCGATGCCGAAGTCCAGCACCTTCACCTGCCCCTGGTACGTCAGGTACAGGTTCGACGGAGAGATGTCGCGGTGGACGACGTTCAGCGGCTGCCCGGCCTCGTTGGTGAACTCGTGCGCGAAGTGCAGCCCGCGCGCCGCGTCGATGAGGACGCGGAGCACGACGGGGAGCGGCACGTAGTGGCGCTTGCGCCCGGCCAGCCGCAGCGTCGTGGAGAAGTCCTCGCCCGCGAGGTACTCCATGCAGATGTAGTAACAACCGTCCGCGAAGCCCAGCTCCTGAATCTGCACGATGTTCGGATGGGCCAGCTTCGCCGCCAGCCGCGCCTCGTCCCGGAACATCTCCACGAAGTCGGGGTTGTTCGTCAGGTGCGGCAGCATCCGCTTGATGACGACGTTGCGCTCGAAGCCGTCCGCGCCCAGCAGCTTGGCGAGGAAGATTTCCGCCATGCCGCCTTCGGCCAGCTTTCGCACGAGCACGTACGGGCCATAAGGCTGAAGCAGGGGCACAAGGCCCGCTTCCGTCACAGGCAGGGTCGTCTGGGGGGGGGACATCCTCACGGCCCTCGCTGTTTCAGAGTGCGCACCGTATGGACCGCCGGGGCACCAGGACGCGTCATCTTAAACACCAATACGGGCGGCGAGCCCACCGGCTCCACCCAGGTGTTGAACCGGTGTTTGCCATCCAGCGCCACCGGGCGTCCATTGATGGATAGGCGGGCGTCCACAGGTGCGACACCGGCCGCGCGCACCTTCGCGCCCGCGGCCTGCCCGTTGCGCGGTGTGGACACCATGAGCACCGGCACCGAGTTGTCGTAGACCAGTTCCAGCTTGTTCATCCGTCCCCCCTTGAGCTGTGCACCCGTGGCGGAAAGCGGCGTGACGGACCAGAGGTAGTTGCCCTCGCTCAGCGCACCGGCGTCCAGCGCGGCGCGAGCCTCCGTCACGGTGCGTTCGGCCACCGGCGTCTCCAATGCCCCCGCGCGGTACACCGCCACACGGTAGCGCGCCGCGGAGGTCTCCGAGGCATAGGTGAAGGTCACCGCCGGAGGCTTGTCCTGGTAGAAGATGGTCGTCTTCTCCGGCCCCTCGGGCACCACGTTGCGCACCCGCGCCAGAGAGCGCACCGCGCGCTCCGGCGCGAACGACGCGCTTCCCGACACCTGCGTCCCATCCTTGCGGCGCACCCGCCAGTGGAGCATGCCGCGCACCGGCGCGGGCACGTTGATGAAGGGGCGGTACACCGTGCCTGACAGCACCGGCCGCGTGAAGGCCGCGTCCTCCGCGACCTCCACCATGGCCTCGCCCTCCCCTTCCCAGGTGATGGCCACCTCCTGCAGCCCAGGATGGAACACCTCCGCGCCGTCGACGACGCCCAGGGCCAGCGGCGCGGGCGCGAGCGGCTCGACGCGTGGCGCCTGCGCGGAGGCCGCCTCCACCGTGGCGCGCTCACCCGCGCGCAGCGCCTGCCGGGCGTCTCCGCGAACCAGCGTCACCTGTCCGGTGAGCGCATCCACCAGATAGCCCGCGGCCGTGCGGCGCACCGCCAGCCGCGCTTCACCGCCGCCCTCCACCTGCAGCCCCGGCAGCACCAGCCGGCTGGTACGCCCTCGCGCGAGCTGCAGGTTCAGCCAGCCTCTCAACAAGTCGAAGCGCGCCTCGTCCGTGGCGCCGCCCTGCTCCGCGGACGTCAGCACCAGCTCCGCGTCCGACCCCAGTGACGCCACCGTGGACGAGCCCTCCAGCGCCAGCACCGCGGAGCCTCCGCGCCGGGTGCGCACGCTGCCTCCCGGAGAGAGCACCTCGCCCTGCTTCGCCACCGGACGCCAGTCCGACGCCCCCTTGGCCCGCACCTCCGCGCGCCCCGACGCCAGCCGTACCGTCACCGGGATCGGCGCCAGCTCCAGGACACGCGCCCCGCGGGCCACCAGCTCCGTCCGGCCGGACGTCGCCTCCACCGCGTCGCCTTCAGACGCGCGCAGCGTCTTGCCATCGCGGCCCACGAACTCGATGGCGCCCAGCCGCACCTCGACGCGGCCCGCGTCCTCGGCCACCTGCACGCGCACCTCGCTGGGTTCATCCGCCCCCACGCGCGTGAGGCCGAAGGGCGTGCGGATGGTCAGCGCCACCTTCGAGCCCTGGCCCGTGCGCGTCGCGCCAGCGGGCACGCGCGACAACAGGATGCCGCGCTCCACTTGAAGCACGATGCCTCCCGAGTCCGCGCCCAGCGCGAAGCGCGCGTCCGGTCCCACCTCCACGGAACGGCCATCCGGGAATCGCACCGTGGCCGCACCACCCGCGGCCGTCTCCACCGCGTCGCCCCCGTACAAGGGCCCCGCTTCGGCGGGCGCCCGCTTGCCACCTCGCTCCAGGCGCACGTCGCCGCTCAAACCCTCCAGGCGGCCCAGCACTTCGCCAGCGCCGGCATCGACCACCGCCGAGGGCCCGGGAGGCGGCGCCACGGCGTCATCATCACACCCCGCGACGAGGAGCAGCAGGACCAGGAACCAACGACGCGGGGCACTCACCGTTTCCTCCTCGGGAAGAGGTCGACATTGAGGATGGTCCGCTCCCCCTCGCGCAGGGTGATGACCTTCGTCTGGGACAGGTGCCCTCGCGCGGAGATGGTGATGCGGTAGGTGCCACCCCGCACCTGGACATTGAAAGCCCCCTTCGCATCCGTGCGCGCGCGCACCCGGGCCTTCGTGATGAGGAGGGTCGCCGCCAATGGCTTGCCCCCTCGCACACTGCGGACCTGTCCCACCAGCGTGGCCCGCGTCCCCTTCTTTTCCGGCGCCAGTGGCACCGACAGCGTGGACTCCTGTCCGGCGAGGACCACCGCGGCTTCATCCGCGGACCGGAAGCCGGAAGACGCCACCGCGACCGCCACGGGCCCCGGAGCCAGGTCCCTCACCACCACCTGCCCTGCCAGGTCCGTGCGCACCTGGGCCGTGCCCACCGACACACGGATGTCCGGCAGCGGCGCGCCCGTCCGCGCATCCACCACCGTCACCCGCAGCGCGCCCGTCGGTGGCGGCAGTGGCGCGGCTCGGACCTCCAGCTCCGCGCGCGTGCCCTCCTCCACCGTGGCCGTCGCCTCCGCGGACGCGTATCCCTCCGCCGTCACCTGCGCGGACACCGGCCCGGGCGACAGGGACGCCACTTCGACGAGGCCTTGCGCGTCCGCCACGTGCGCCTCGCCCTCCACCATGACCCGCGCTCCGGGCAGCGGCGCGCCCGTCCGCGCGTCGAGCACGTGAAACCGCACGCTCCCGGGCACCACCACCGGCACGGGCACCTGCCGCGTCGTCCGGGCACCGTCATGCCACGCCAGCTCCAGCGCCGCGCCCATCCGCCGCAGCCGCTGCCGGGACTGCGTCCCGTCCTCCAGCGTCACCGTGTCCTGCACGTGCTGGAAGTCCAGCACCAGCGTGCCCGTCCAGCGCTCCGCTCGCCGCAGCGGCACCAGCAGCGCGCCGCCGGCGGAGAAGCCCGTCGCCTCCGCCCGGGCGCCCGTGGCGTCGCGCACCAACAGCGAGACCGGCAGCTCACCGCGCGCCTCCAACTGCAGCCCCAGCATCAGCGGAAAGCGCACCAGGCCGCCCACCACCGCCGCATGCCGCACGCCCTTAAGGAACACGGGCTCGGCCGAGTCACTGAAGTGGGGAAGCTGCGAGAAGCCATAGCCCGCGCCCAGCTCCGCGCGCACCGGGCCCAGGAAGGCGCGCGCCCGGGGGCCCACCGAGGCCCGCCACAGGCTGCCACCGGTGATCCGCAGCGCGCCCTCCCGCAGGTCGAAGGCCTCCCGCTGCAACCCGGCCCACGCGCCCAGCCAGGACGTGCCCAGCCACGCAGTGCCCACGGCCGCCACGTCGTTCGGCGTGAAGCCCTCATAGGTGAGCCCGGGCCCTACATCCGCCTGACGGCCGTCACGGAGGGAGAGCCCGTAGCGAAGACGCGACGAGGCGTGCTCGGCCACTTCCTCCGCGTGGGCGGGGGACGTGGCAAGCAGGACGAGGAGCACCAGCGCCAGGCGCGCCACGAAGCAACGCGGGAGAAGCGGGGGCGGCAAAACGCAGCGGAGTATAGAGAAAGCCGGGAAGGCCCCCAACCCCGTGGGACGGGCTCTTTCAGGCCCCACGCTCCCAGGGTGCGGATCCGTGGCCTCCACCCCACAGTGCGTCCGGAGGGCATGGGAACGGGCACGGAACCTCCTCCAGGAAGCGGAAGGCTTCTTGCTGGAGTGGATACGCTTTGCTAAGCATCCTGACGGTCGGTAGCGCCTCGTCTAACCTCGTGGATTCACTCTAGAAACATCGGAGCGTCGCCATGAGCGGGACGAGCGAACGCTGAGGAGCGCATACGCCCATGGGCACGCAACTGGTGATGTACGAAGAGGAGTTCACCAAGATCAACGCCGTTTGCGACCGGCTTACCAAGGACGCGAACGCGAAGGTGGTCTTCCTCGTCGACAAGAACGGGCAGCTCATCTCCTCCGCGGGTCAGACGCAGAACATCGACACCACGTCACTGGCCTCGCTGACGGCCGGTAACGTGGCCGCGATGGGTGGCCTGGCCAAGCTGATTGGGGAGAACGAGTTCCCCAACCAGTTCCACGAGGGGGCCAAGGACTCGCTGTACATGACCATCGTCGGCAGCCGGGTCGTGCTGGTCGTCATCTTTGACAACCGCACCAGCCTCGGCCTCGTCCGCCTTCGCATCAAGAAGGCCAGCGACGAGCTCACGAAGATCTTCGAGAGCCTGGTGAAGAAGACTGACAGTCCTGGAGCTGGGTCGCCCTTCGCCGAGATCTCCGACGACGATATCGACAACCTCTTCAGCGAGTAACCCGGGAAGCCATGTCCTTCATCAACTACTCATCCCGCGAAATCAACTGCAAGATTGTCTATTACGGGCCCGGGCTCTGCGGGAAGACGACCAACCTTCAGTACATCTACAACAAGACCGCCGCGGAGACGAAGGGCAAGCTCATCTCCCTCTCCACGGAGACGGACCGCACGCTCTTCTTCGACTTCCTGCCGCTGTCGCTCGGTGAGATTCGCGGCTTCAAGACGCGCTTCCACCTGTACACGGTGCCCGGTCAGGTCTTCTACGACGCCAGCCGCAAGCTCATCCTCAAGGGCGTGGACGGTGTCGTGTTCGTGGCAGACAGCCAGATCGAACGTATGGAAGCGAACATGGAGTCGCTCGAGAACCTCCGCATCAACCTTGCGGAGCAGGGCTACGACCTGAACAAGATTCCGTACGTCATCCAGTACAACAAGCGCGACCTGCCCAACGCGGTGACGGTGGAGGAGATGCGCAAGGCGCTCAACCCCCGCAACATCCCGGAGTACCAGGCCGTGGCTCCTACGGGCGTGGGCGTCTTCGACACGCTCAAGGCCGTGGCCAAGCTCGTCCTCACCGAGCTCAAGAAGGGTGGTTGAAGCAAGCGCCCAGGCGGGCGACGCCGGTCCCCGCCCACGGCGTGGCAAGACGTCCTACAGGCAAGGGTGCTATGTCCTCCCTTGCCGTCAGGTCGGACCGTCTGCCCACTGAGGTCGTACCGTGCGTGTCGCCGCCACCTTCCCGCTCCTCGCCCTGCTGAGCGCCGCCCTCTGTGGGCCGGCGCTCGCGCAGGAGCCCGCCGCAACCGCTCCTCCGTCAGCATCGGCCGCAGCGACCGCGGACGAGGCGTTCGACACCCGCGTGAAGACGCTGGAGGAGAACGTCGTCGACCTGAAGGAGAAGATCTACCGCTCCAAGGCGCGCCTGCTGCTGCTGCAGGAGACGGTGCTGGGCGGAGATGTCTCCACGGGCGCTCGCGCCGTCATCATCCACAAGAACGAGATGGGCGGCTCCTTCGAACTGGAGTCGGTGGCGTACGCGCTCGACGGCGCGCCCGTCTACACGCAGGTGGATGAAGAGGGCCACACGGACCTGGGCAAGCGCGAGCTCTTCGAGGTCTTCAATGGCCGCATCGTCCCCGGGCAGCACCAGCTCGCCGTGCGCCTCGTGTACCGGGGCAATGGCTACGGAGTGTTCAGCTACCTGGAGGGCTACAAGTTCAAGGTGCAGTCCAGCTACACCTTCAGCGCGGAGCCAGGGAAGACGTCCACCGTGCACGTGGTGGGCTACGAGCAGGGCGGCATCACCACGGACCTGAAGGACCGGCCCGCGGTGCGCTACGACGTCTCCGTCGCGCGTGAGTCAGGCCGCAAGGCCGCGCCCGCCGCCCCACCGCCCGTCACCCGTTCCACACCCGGTCAGTAGAGGACCAGACGGTGAACGCGTCACTCCGCGCCCTCGCTCTCGCGGCGGTCCTGCTGGGGCCGGCGGCCGTCCATTCCGCCGAGCCCGCTCAGGTGCACGCGCCCCCGCCGACCGCGCGCGACCTGTCGCCGCGGCTCGACGCGGTGGAGACGGGACTGCTCGGCGTCGAGGAGAACCTCCGCTTCGTGGAGACGCAGTTCACCCAGCGCGCCGAGCCCAGTGACGACGATGCCCTCGCGCGCCGCTTCTCCGACGGCGAAATCCACTACCTGCTGGGCGACTGGCCGGCGGCGTCCGTCCTCTTCTATGACCTGGTGAGCGACCCGCGCTTCCGCCCGCATCCGCGCTATCCGGACGCGCTGTTCTACCTGGCGGACTCGCTCCTGGAGCAGCGCAACGACATTGGCGCGCGCCTGTACCTGCGCGAGCTGCTGGCCCTGCCCCCGACTTCCGGGCACTACCGCGAGGCCCTGTCGCGCTACCTGACGGTGGCCGGCCGCCTCAATTATTTCGAGGGTGTCGAGGCATACGTGGCGCAGGCCCGCGCGCTGTCCGGTGGGCAGCTGTCCCCGGAGATTGCCTACGTCCACGCGAAGTGGCTGTTCCGGCGCACGGACCTGTCTCCGGCGGACCGCATCGCCCAGGCCCGCGCCGCCTTCACGCCACTGGCGCAGGCGCCCAACGGCGCCTTCCGGCTCCAGGCCGCCTATCACCTGGGCGTGTTGTCCGTGCAGGAAGGTGACCTGCCCGCGGCCATCACCCGCTTCCAGCAGCTGGCCACCCCGCCCTCCGCCCAGGCCGCACAGGCCGCTCCGGGCAGGACGGGTCCTCGCCGCTCCGCGCCCACGCCAGAGGAGGAAGCCCGCCGCATCCGCGAGCTGGCGCTGATGTCTTTGGGGCGGCTGCTGTACGAGACGGGCCGCTTCGACGACGCGCTGGACCGCTATGGCCAGGTGCCGCGTGACAGCGAGTCCTTCCCCGACTCCCTCTACGAATCCGCCTGGGTCCACGTGCGCCGGGGCCACTACCAGCAGGCGAAGAACGCCATCGACATCCTCCTGCTGGTGGCGCCCGACTCGCAGCTCGCCGCCGAAGGCCGCATCCTCCAGGGCAACCTGCTCCAGAAGCTGCGCCGGTACGACGAGGCGACCGACACCTATACCCAGGTCATCGACACCTTCCGGCCCCCCAGGGAGCAGGTGGACGCGCTGCTGAGCTCGCACAGCGACCCGGTGGCGTACTTCGACCGGCTGCTGGTGCGCGCGGACGGCCCGCTGGACATGCGCACGGTGCTGCCGCATCTGGTGCTGAAGTACGCCACCACGCAGCGCGAGGTGGCGGACGCGGTGCAGACAGTGGAGGACATCGACAGCGGTCGCCGGGGACGGAGCGAGGCCGCGGCCATTGCCCAGCGCATCCTCCACGCCCTGGACACGCGCGGCCTGGAGACCTTCCCGGAGCTGCAGGAAGCCAACACGCGCGCGGACGCGGTCGACACCGCCCTCACCCAAGCGGAGGCGGAGCTGGTGCGGGTGGAGACGCTCGCGATGCAGGCCGTGCTCACGCCCGCCGAGCTGGCGCGGCTGACGGAGGCCCAGCACGCGCGTGAAGCCCTGGAGCGCCGCTTCTCCGCGCTGCCCACCTCGTTGAAGACACTGGAGGACCGCCGCGAGCGCATGCAGCGGCGCGTGGACGAGTTGGACCGAGAGGCCCACCGGCTCGACTTCGAGCTTCAGTCGCTCAACGCCATCGCCGCTTCGATACGCAAGTGGGTGGATGACTCGCGGACTCACCGGCAGACGCCTCCGGACGAGGAGCGCGAGTTCCTGCTGCAGTTGCAGGCCGAGGTCCAGACGCTGAAGGACCTCAAGGCGGAGCTGACCGCCACGCGCGCGCGGCTGGCGGACGAGCGCAACGCAGTGGACACCACCCTGGCCGGCGAGCGCGCCATCCGCGTCGCCTATGCCGATTCCCTGCGGCGCGAGCACGCCATCCTGCGCGAAGCGGAGCCCCGGGCGGACGCGGAGGTCCTGGCCACGCTGCGGCGCACCCAGGGCGTGCGCGGCCGGCTGGACGGCCTGCGCGAACGCGTGACGACGGCCCGGAACGTGGTGCGCGAGCGGCTGGAGCGCCGGGGCCGCGTCATCCGCGAGAAGGTCGTGGCCGAGCAGCAGCTCCTGGAGCGCTACGAGGCCGAGGTCGCCGCCGTCTCCGGTGACGCCAGGCAGTTGGTGGGCCGCATCGCCTACGACAGCATCCGCCGCGTGCGGCAGCAGTTCTACGACCTGGTGCTCAAGGCGGACGTGGGCGTGGTAGACGTGGCCTTCAACGAGAAGCAGGACAAGACGACGGCCATCCAGACGCTCTCCACGCAGAAGGACGAGGCGCTGCGCGAGCTGGACGCCGAGTTCCAGGACGTCCTGTCCGAGGTGAAGGAGTGATGCGCTCCCCTCTCCTCGCCGCGCTGCTCGCCCTGGCTGGCCCCGCCTCCGCCGCGGAGGCCCCCGCCGCGCCCGCGGCCTCCTACCTCCAGGGCATGGGACGCACGCCCGAACAGGAGGCGCTGTTCCAGGAGGTGAGCAGCGCGCTGGAGCTCTACGAGTCCGAGGCGCGCGAGTTCCACCGTGAGGTGCAGGAACTGGTGGAGCAGCGCTACGAGCAGAAGCGTGGCGCGCTGGCGGCCTCCTACGAGAAGCGCCTCAAGGACCTGGAGGCCCAGGAGCGCCGCGAGCGACTGGACGCCATTGCCCGGTTCGAGGAGTTCCTGCGCCGCTACCCCACCGAGCCGCGCTTCACGCCGGACGTGATGTTCCGCCTGGCGGAGCTGTATTACGAGCGCTCGTCGGACGACCACCTGCTGGCGATGAAGGACTACGCGGAGCGGCTGGAGGCGCACGACAAGAACCCGGACGCGGAGTTCCCCACCGAGCCGCGCGTGGACTACGCGCCCTCCATCGCGCTCTACCGCAAGCTGCTGGCCACCTTCCCGGACTACCGCCTCAACGACGGCGCCTGGTACCTGCTGGCCTACTGCCTGGAGAAGCAGGACCAGTACGACGACAGCCTCCACGCGTACCAGCAGCTCATCGCGCGTTACCCGCAGAGCCGCTTCGCCACCGAGTCCTGGGTGCGCATCGGCGAGTACTGGTTCGACAACTACGACGACCCGCAGGCCCTGCCCAAGGCCGCGCAGGCCTACGAGGCCGCCACGCGCGACGCCTCGCACCCGCTCTACGACAAGGCGCTCTACAAGCTCGGTTGGACGTACTACCGCCTGGACCGCTTCGAGCCAGCGGTGGCGTCCTTCCTGACGCTGGTGGAGTTCTACGAAGCCCAGCGCGTGGCGAAGGGCGACGCGACGGCCGGCGGCGACCTGCGCGAGGAAGCCCTCCAGTACGTGGCCATCTCCCTGGCGGACGACACGTGGGGCGGCATCGCCCGGGCGGATGCGCTCTTCGCCGAGCGTGGCCCGCGCCCCTACGAGGCCGAGGTGTACCAACGGCTGGGCAACGTCTACTTCGACCAGACGAAGCACGCGCCGGCCATCGAGGCCTATCGCCGGGTGCTGCAGAAGGCGCCGGACGCGCCGGACGCGCCCCTGGTGCAGCAGCGCATCGTCCAGGCCTACGAGCGGGACCGCATGCTGGGCCTGTCCTTCGCCGAGTCCGAGGCCCTGGCCAACCTCTACCAGCCCGGCGGCGCCTGGTACGAGAAGAACAAGGGCGACACGGCGGCCATCGCCCGCGCCAACGCGCTGGCCGAGCGCAGCCTGTACGGCAGCGCCACCTACCACCATCAGCAAGCCCTGGTCTTCAAGCAGGAGGGCAAGTTCGAGCAGGCCCGGAGCGCCTTCGACATCGCCGCCCGCGCGTATGGCACGTACCTGGAGCGCTTCCCGCGGACGAAGAGCGCGGGCGACATGCGCTTCTATTACGCGGAGTGCCTCTACAACGCCTTCCAGTTCGCCGCCGCCGCGCGCGCCTACGAAGAGGTGCGCGACACCGACGCGGCCAACAAGCACCGCCCGGACGCGGCCCTCAACGCGGTGCTCGCGTGGCAGAAGCAGCTCACGCTGGACATCCAGGCAGGCACGGTGCCGGAGTCCAAGACGCTGCGCTCGACGGAGCGACCTCCGGGCCAGGCCGTGAAGCCCCGCCCCTTCGCGCCCACCGAGCAGAAGCTGGTGGCCGCCGCGGACGCCTACGTCGCCCTGCTCCCCGCTGGAGAGAAGGCGCCCGGCATCGCCTATCAGGCCGCGGAGCTGTACTACTCGCACGACGACTTCCCCGAGGCGCGCCGCCGCTTCGAGGCCATCATCCAGGCGTACCCGAGCCACGAGGTGGCCCGCTACGCCACCAACCTCACCATCGAGACCTTCCTCATCGACGAGGACTGGCGGAGCGTGGAGTCCGTCAGCGCGCGGCTGGCCAGCAACGACAAGGTCATCGACCCGTCCAGCGACCTGCACAAGCAGCTGGTGAAGTTCAAGCTCGCCGGCCGCTTCAAGCTCGCCGACCAGCTCATGGCCGAGTCGAAGTACGAAGAGGCCGCGGCGAAGTACATCGAGCTGGTGGACGAGTCGCCCCGCCACGAGTTCGCGGACAAGGCCCTCAACAACGCCGCGGTGGCGCATGAGAACACGCGCCGCTTCGACTCCGCATTGAAGCTGTACGAGCGCATCTACCGCGAATACCCGTCGTCCCCGCTGGCCGACGGAGCGCTGTTCCGCGTGGCGGTGAACGCGGAGAACTCCTACGACTTCGACAAGGCCGTCGTCAGCTACCAGAAGCTGGTGAAGGACTACCCGGACTCGAAGGACCGGGAGGCGGCGCTCTTCAACGCCGCGCGCCTGCTGGAGGGCCAGCAGCGCTACCCGGAGGCCGCCGCCGCCTTCATGCGCTACGCGGACCTGTTCCCCAAGGCGGAGGACGCGCCCAAGAACCAGTACCGCGCCGCCATCATCTACGAGAAGCAAGGCAACCCCCGTGGCGAGGTCCGCGCGCTGCAGGAGTTCGTGCGCAAGTTCGCCTCGCAGTCCGGACAGGTGGAGCTGGTCGTGGACGCGCACCGGCGCATGGGAGACGCCCACCAGAAGCTGGGCAGCACGCGCGAAGCCCAGAACGCCTGGGCGCGGTCCGCGGCGGAGTTCGACCGGCGCAAGCTCCAGCCGGACACGCACCCGCTGGCCGCGGATGCCGCCGCCTACAGCCGCTTCCAGCTGGCCGAGCTGGAGTTCCAGAAGTTCGACAAGCTGAAGATTGGCGGCAAAGGCAAGGCGCTGGAGCGCAGCTTCACGGCCAAGCGCAACGGCGTGAAGTCCGTCAACACCGCGTACGCGCGCGTCTACCCATACAAGCAACTGGAGTGGACGCTGGCCGCGCTCTACCGCCGGGGCTACGCCCTGGAGCGCTTCGCCAACACCATCATCGAGACGCCCGTCCCGGCGGAGGTGAAGCGGATGGGCGAGGAGGCGGTGGTCGTCTACCAGGACGCGCTGGTCCAGCAGACCACCGCGCTGGAAGAGGCCGCCGTGGAGAGCTACGCCGCCACGCTGGCCGAAGCACGGAAGAACCGCCTCACCAACGAGTGGACGCGCCGCACGCTGGAGTCCCTCAACCGCTTCCGGCCCAAGGAGTACCCGGTGCTCAAGGAGCCCAAGCAGGCGCTCGCCGCGGACGCCACCTACCCGGATGGGCTGGTGGGCAGCATCAGCGGCCCCGTGCGCTCGACGCCGCAAGAGGGCCCGCGCCTGTCTGGGGAGGGAACGAAGTGAGTCCTGGCCCGCGTCTCTCATGCGCCCGCGCGCTGACCTCCGTGGTGCTGGCCTCCAGCCTCTGGCTGTCCGCGTGCGCCACCACTCCCGCCG